>JBGSKP010000623.1:0-2793 GCA_041741175.1 Thiocapsa sp.
GCGTCCGGCGGATTCACGCTGGTGACGCGGCCGGTACGCTCCGGCCAGCGCGTCTACGCCGCCGGCGGGGATCTGTCCGTGATTGCGGCGGTGAGCGCCGGCGCGGAGCTGATGGCTGACGGCAATATCCATGTCTATGGCCCGTTGCGCGGGCGCGCGCTGGCAGGCATGAAGGGCAATACGGACGCGCGGATCTTTTGTCAGGACCTCCAGGCGGAGCTGGTTTCCGTGGCGGGACACTACCGGGTGAGCGAGAGCATCCCGGTCGAATTGCGTGGTATTCCGGTCCAGATTTTTCTCGACCAGAAGATTCTCAGGATCGAAAAACTTTGACCCTTGGCAGGGTTGGGCGACGGACCATCCCATTTTGGAGGCGGCTATTTTGGCGAGAATTATCGTAATCACCTCGGGCAAAGGCGGGGTCGGCAAAACGACAACGTCTGCCGCGTTGGCCATGGGGCTGGCGCAACGCGGTCATCGCACAGTCGTCATCGATTTCGACGTGGGTCTTCGCAACCTCGACCTCATCATGGGTTGCGAGCGTCGCGTCGTCTACGATTTCGTCAACGTTATCAACCAGGAAGCGAATCTCAATCAGGCCCTGATTCGCGACAAACGGTGCGACAATCTCTATGTGCTTCCGGCCTCGCAGACACGCGATAAAGACGCGCTGACCAAGGAAGGCGTCGGGCGTGTGCTCGAGGAGCTTGCCAAGGGGTATGACTTCATCGTCTGCGATTCGCCGGCCGGGATCGAGCATGGCGCCACCATGGCCATGTATTACGCCGACGATGCCGTCGTGGTGACCAATCCCGAGGTGTCCTCGGTCCGCGACTCCGATCGCATGCTCGGTATCCTGTCGAGCAAGTCACGGCGCGCCGAGTCCGGGGACGAGCCGATTCGCGAGTATCTGCTGTTGACCCGTTATGACCCGGCGCGGGTCGAGAAGGGTGAGATGCTGAGCGTGGATGACGTTCAGGAGATCCTGTCGCTGAACTTGATCGGCGTGATCCCGGAATCCAAATCCGTCCTGACCGCGTCCAACTCGGGGGTACCCGTGGTCCTTGACCGCGAAAGCGACGCCGGTCAGGCCTACGCCGATACGGTTGCCCGATATCTTGGTGAGGACGTGCCGCACCGTTTTCTCCAGCCGGAGAAGAAGGGCTTTCTGAGGCGCTTTTTCAGGGGCTAACCTATGGGCTTACTCGACTACTTCCGCTCATCGCGACCGAAAGGCTCCGCAAGCGTTGCCAAAGAGCGGCTACAGATCCTGGTAGCTCACGATCGCACGCGGCGCGGGCGTCCGTCCTATCTGCCAAAGCTTGAGCAGGAGATCCTGGATGTCATCCGCAAATATGTGGAAGTCGACATGAACGCGGTCTCCGTCAGGTATGAGCAGGAGGACAGTCACGAAGTCCTTGAGCTCAATATCGTTTTGCCGGAGGCCGCCGAGGGCCGAATCTGACCCCGTTCGGATGGATCAGGCGGCCGGGGCTTCGGCTGTCCTGACGCGCAGGGCTCCGGCGATGATTGCCGCGAGCCCTTGTCTGCGTTTGGTATGCGACGCGCCGTGACAGGCGACCTCCCGATGAGGCGGCCGCCCCGGTAGTCGTCAAGGACTAAGGCAGAATCCTGATCGGCGTGCCGTCCCCGACCATACGCCAGATCTCGTCCATCTCATGGTTTTGCACGGCGATGCAGCCGTGTGTCCAATCGCGACCCACATACTGTCGACGCATTGAATCGGATTGGACGTAGTTCGGCAGTCCATGGATCATGATCATCCCGCCGGGGCTGGAATAGCCAAGCGTACGGCTGACCAGTTTGTCACGCTCGTTAGGATACGAGATGTGGATGGCTTTATAGAAATTGCTGTTCGGGTTGCGCCAGTTCAGCGAGTAGTCGCCGATCGGCGTGCGCTGATCGCCTTCGGTGAACTTATGTCCGTTCGGCGATCCGCCGAGTGCGACCCTGTACTCGCGGATGACCCGGCCGTTTTGATGAAGCTCCAGCTTGCGCTGTGACTTTTTGACGATCACCTGATCGGCGCGATTGGACTCGACCGCCTTCATGTTCGAGGTGCTGCCGCAGCCCCCAAGACCGAGCAACCCGAGTAGCGAGATCGCGCCGATCAGGTAGCGGCTGGTCCGGATGGGCAGGGCGAGGCGAAAGGGCGCGCGGCGGGCATCGGCGGGCGGCCGGGGTGTGATTTCGGTATGCATGAGATAGGATCCTGCGTCATGGATGCCACGGCATCGGCCGTGCTTATAATCGACACGCGAAAGTGTAGGTAAGGTCATGACAAAACGCTATCTTGTTTGTCGATTTTTTGCTCCGGGCAGGCCTGTCGCAGTCGCTCGCGATGCGCTGCCTTCAAAACTCGGGTAGCACCCGGAAGAAGAGTGTTTTCAGATAGGCGGTTTCCGGGATCGCTGGGTGAACCGGGTGGTCGGGCCCCTGCTGGCCGATCTCCAGCAATTGAAGCGTGCGCCCGGCGCGCCGTGCCGCCATCTGAACTGTTCGGACGAAGGCGTCGCGGCTTAGATGGAAGGAGCAGGACGAAGTCACCAGCAGACCGCCCGGTTCCAGCAGTTCCATCCCCAGACGGTTAAGCCGCAGGTACGCCTGCATCCCTTCCTTTTCATCCTTGCGACGTTTGATGAAGGCCGGCGGGTCGAGGACGACGGTATCGAAGCGGGCCACGTCTTCGCGCAGCGCGCGCAGCACATCGAAGGCATCGCCATGCCGACCCTGGACGCGCTCGGCGAGCCGGTTGCGGGCGGCATTCTCGGC
>JBGSKP010000624.1:0-7210 GCA_041741175.1 Thiocapsa sp.
TGGACCGGCTGAGCAGCGCCGCCGGAGGGCATCGGCCCCGGGCCATAGCCCGGTGGAATCGGCGGGGGACCATAACCATAAGGCTGGGCGGAGGCGCCTGCGGCAGCTCCGAGCAGGACGAGGAGCGGCAGAGAATAACGAGACTTCATCGAATGCCTCCTAAGGGCCAGGTCATGTTTTATCATCCGCCGAATCTGCGGCACGCTCGAAGCGTGCCAACGGTCTTAGCGAAAAGCAAGCTGCGGAACGATACCGATCAAGGCGACAAAACATCCCGGTGCAGCGGGTATAAACTATCGGCTCTGCGCAGGGTGTCGGCGTCTACCGGATCCTGCTCATCACCACGCGGCGAATCACCACGAGGGAGGCCACCCAAAGATGTTATTGCCACGCGTACATTACCGGGTCGTCGGCCAAGACGACTACATGCTGGAAATCACCCTGGAGCCCAGCGGCACCTACCGCGTCGACAGCGGCGACCATACCAGTCACAAGCCACGTCAGGGTGTGCTCGATGCGCATCAGACCCGCGAGATCGCCGCACTGATCGATGCGCTGGGCGCTCCACGAGAGCATCCGGCACCCGAAGGCGCCACGGGCTTTGTGGCCGAGCTGACACTCGGCGAGCCTCCGCAGACGCGCGTTTACTGCGTCTGGGAAGGCGAGATGGGCGAAGAGCCCGACATCATGGCCTTGATCCGCGCCATGGAAGTCGTCTGAAGGCCGCGATGAATTGAGAGGAAGACTCGATCCATGACTCAAACCCGCTGTTTAACGGCCTCGATGCTGAAGGTCGGGATGCGCCACGAGGCTCGCCTGAGCTTCAGCCGCGAGGAGGTTGATCGCTACTGTGCGCTGGTCGGCGATCACAACGCGATCCACCGCGACATTGAGGCGGCACGCGTGCGTTTTCCCGATGCCAGCGACATCATCGTGCCGGGCGGACTGGTGCAGACCCGCATCTCCGCCATCTTCGGAACCGAATTTCCCGGCGACGGGTCACTGGGACTGACCTTCTCGCCGGAGCGCATGCGACGTCCGCTCTATCCCGGGGACGCCTTATTCGTAACGCTGGAGGTCACGCGCGTGATCCGCGGCGGCATCATCGAGATGAGCATCGGCATTACCGATCCCGATGGCAATCGGATCAGCGAGGCCACCGCCAAGCTCGTTCCGCCGGACGAGAACTATCACGCCTGGTGGGCGGAGCATCGTGGCGGGCGTGAGGATGGGGTTTAGGGCTCGGGGTTCAGGGTTTGGCGCGATCGCCGTCTAGAAAGACTGCGAGATAGCGGGCTGTTTGCTCGGGTGACTGATAAAAGAAACCGTGTCCTCCGCCCTGGATCTGGATCAGGGAGGCTCCGGCGATGCGCTCGCCGATGATCCAGGCATTGCGCGGCGGAATCACGGCATCCTCGGTGCCGGTCATCAGCAGAGTCGGGGCGGTGATTACAGACAGTCTGGAGCAGACGCCGGGCCAGGTGCGGAGCGTCGCGGCCTGCCGGATCAGATGCGCATCATCGACCGGTGCGGTGATCGGCGGAAAGACCTGCATCGGGTCCGGCGTCGCCCGCAGCCACTCCGGCGGGAAGAGATTCTCGAACATGCGCTGGATACGCACTTCGAGCGAGCCGGAGAGATCCTGCAATTTCAGCCAGACCGCCTCGTCGGGCCAGACCGCCTCCGTGCCGCCGCAAGAGGCCGACAAGAGAATCAGCGTCTCGACCTGCTCCGGATGTCGCAACGCCAGCTCCTGCGCGATGAAGGAGCCCATCGACCAGCCCAGGACATGCGCGCGGTCGATGTCCAGCGCGCGCAGCAAGGCATGGGTATCGTCGGCGAAGCGCTCGATCGAATAGTCCTGATCCGACGAGGTGCTGTAGCCCATGCCGCGGTTGTCGAAGACGATGACCGGACGGGCCTGGGCCAGTGCCTCGACGATGGTTGGCGGCCACATCTCCATTTGCCCGCCATAGCCCATGATCATGAGTACAGGGACGGCGTCCCGGGACGACCCGAAGAGGCGATACGCGATCCGGATGCCATCGATGGATACAGAGTCGACCATGTCATTGGCTCCACTGTCGGCGGTTGCACCCAACCGCGACCACCCGGACAACTCCACCGCACATAGGCGCATGTCAGCAGGATCAAACGCCAGGCGCGTATGGCGGATTCAGCAGAGGTCTGATGGTGATCATCGGGTCGGCATCTCGGCGCAGTCTAACGCGGAACACGCGCGTCATGAACTATGGAGTCCTCGACGGGCCGCGTCACAGACGCTTTTCGGGGCGACCTGACGCCGGTGAGGCCAGCGGTTCGCGGGCATCGCATTGCAAAGCCCATAGAGTCTGGGGATACTCGCGCGGTCGTTCGCCGCAAGCGCCGGGAGCTTCCGCTGATGGGCTGCCGCGCATCACCTACCGGCAGACGGCGTATCGGATCCGAGCTTGTCCGATGGGCTCCATCGCGTGCCGCCATCGGGCCTGAATGCTTTGCAACCCATCCTTATGCAAGAGGAAGATCCCCATGAGTGACATGCGATCCACCGAACACTACGGCATCATCTCCCAACTCTTTCACTGGGCCGTGGCCGCCCTGCTGTTTGCCATGCTGGGCACCAACATCCTGCGCGAGATGGCCGAGAAAGAGTCCGTCGCCCGCACCGAGTGGCTGAACCTGCACATGTCGCTCGGCATCCTGCTCTTCGTGATTGTCATCCTGCGATTAGTCTGGACCAAGAAGACGCGTCAGCCCGAGCCGCTGCCCGGCATGTGGATCACCCGCATGCTCGCGAAGGCAGCACATATCCTGCTGAATCTGGCCACCCTGCTGGTGCCGATCGGGGGCTATCTGCGCATCGCGTCCAAGAATGTCCCGGCCGATTTCTTCGGGACCCCGATCCCGTCGATCGTCGGCGACATGCCCTGGCTGAACGACATCGCCAAAATCGGACACGGACCCTACATGGAGTATTTCTTCTACGCCCTGATCACCCTGCATATACTGGCCGCGCTGTGGCATCAATATGGCCTTAAAGATGGAGCAATTGATCGGATCGTGCCATGGGGTAAGACCACGGCAGTCAAGCTGAGCTGATGGGCGGTGCCGGGAGCTCGGGGCTCGACGCCACCAGCCACCGGCTCCCTGCCGCCGCCGGACAGCAACTGCACGCGTTACGCCAGGCCCGAGCAGCCGTTGCGGATCCTCATGTCCCGACACCAACGAATCGATCAGACTGTTCCACATCGGCCGGTAGGACATCTTGATTCCTCGACTCCCCGACCCGTTGTTCGATGCCTGTCCAACACACAGCGCCATCCAGACCCGCTCCCGCTCCCGCTCAACCAAGAGACCCAATCCATGTCCTCGCAACCCCTGCGTATCGTCGTCATCGGCGGCTCCGCCGCCGGCCCCAAGGCCGCCGCCAAAGCCCGCCGGATGGACGAGCATGCCGAGATCACCCTGATTCAGCGCGAGCCGGATCTGTCCATGGCCTCCTGCGGCTTCCCCTACTATGTCGGCGGCACCTTCGACGACCGCAATATGCTCGTCTGCACTCCGGCGGGCATCGTCCGCGACCCGACCTTCTACGGCAAGGCGAAGCGCATCCAAGCCCTGGTACGGACCGAGGCGACCGAGATCGACCGAGTTGCGAAGACCGTCACCTATCGAGATCTGCCGACCGGCGAGCAGTCCACCATCCCGTACGATCGACTGGTCATCGCAACGGGTGCAACACCGCTGCGCCCCCCCGTGCCGGGCATCGAGCTTGACGGTGTCACGACGCTGCATTCGATGTCCGATGCGGATGCCCTGCGGGCGGTCCGCGACGAGAAACAGACGACCAAGGCCGTGGTCGTCGGCGGCGGTCTCATCGGCTTCGAGGTCTGCGAGGCGCTACGGCTCGCCGGGATTCACACGACTGTGATCGAGAAGACTCGGCAGATCCTGCCGTTTCTTGATCCGGACTTATCGAAGCTGGTCGAGAACCACGTTCGCGCACACGGCCCGGACATCATCGTCGGCAACGGTGTGGCCGAACTGCTCGGGGAGAACGGCAAGCTCGTCGGCGTCAAGCTCGACAAGGGCACCGAGCTGCCCTGCGAGGTCGCGGTCATCGCCGTCGGGGTCAGACCCAATGTCACCCTCGCCCAGGCCGCAGGGATCGAGATCGGCTCGGTCGGAGGCATCCGCGTCAACGAACAGATGCAGACCTCCGACCCGGACATCTATGCCGTCGGGGACTGCGTGGAGTGCGCCTCGCTGATCAGCGGCAAAGCGGTGCGTGCGCCTTACGGCGACCTGGCCAACCTGCAGGGACGCGTTGCCGGTCAGAATCTGGTGATCGAGGGCAGCGCCCGCTTCCCCGGCATCATCCAGACCGGCATCTGCAAGATCTTCGACTACGCGGTCGGCTTTACCGGGCTCTCGGCCAAGGATGCCCTCGAGGCCGGTTTCGACGACATCGAGACGGCGATCATCTCCGGGCTCGACATCCCCGGCTATATGAGCGGCAAGCTGCTGATCAGCAAGCTGGTCGCCGATCGCAAGACCGGCCGCATCCTCGGCTTCCAATGCATCGGCCCCGGCGATGTCAGCAAGCGCGTGGCGGTCGTCGCCATGGCGATCCGCGGCAAGCTGACCGTCGAGGACATGGTCAACGCCGATCTGCCCTACGCCCCGCCTTACTCGCTCGCCATCGATCACGTGATCAGCTCCGCCCAGGTCATGGACAACAAGCTCCAAGGTCGGATGCAGGGGCTCTCGGCGAGCGAGGTCAAACAGCGCGTCGACACCGGCGCCGACTGCTTCATCCTGGATACCCGCAGCCCCCAGGAGTTCGAGGAGACGCGCCTGGGCATCGGCGAGACCCTGATCCCGCTCGGCGCGCTGCGCGATCGATTGGGCGAGCTACCGCAAGACAAATCCACGGAGATCATCCTCTACTGCAAGATCTCGCTCCGCGGATACGAAGGTGCGGCCATCCTCGACGCCCACGGCTGGCACAACGTGAAGGTCATGGAAGGCGGTGTTGTCGCCTGGCCTTACGCGAAGGAGAAGTAGGCCATCTCGTTGCCGCGTTGCGTACGCTCTTAAGTACAAGTACGATAATACGTACAACTTCGGAGATCATCGCAAGATGGACACCATCAGCTACTCGGCCTTCAGAACCCGCCTTGCCAGCACGCTCGACAAGGTCAACGACGATCACACGCCAATCCTGGTCACACGCCAGAACGGCAAACCGGCCGTGGTCATGAGCTTGGAGGATTTTCATGCTTATGAAGAAACGGCTTACCTGATGGCGAGTCCTCGAAATGCCGAGCGCCTGAATCGCGCCATCGCCGAGGTCGAGGCCGGGAAGATCCAGCACCATGAGCCGATGGAAGAATGATCCTCGCCTGGGCCGAGCCCGCATGGGAAGACTATCTGTATTGGCAGCAAACAGACAGAAAGACGCTTAAACGGATCAACACCCTGATCCAGGACATGCAACGACGGCCTTTTCAAGGACTCGGAGACCCCGAGCCCTTGAAGCACCAGTGGTCCGGGTACCGGTCGCGGCGCATCGATCGCGAGCACCGGCTGGTCTATCGGGTCAAGGATTCATCACTGATCATTGTTCAGTGTCGATATCATTACTGAACAGAAGCCGCGGCTGCTGAAGTATCGGCGCTTCGGGGGCCGATGCTAATGGTCGGGGTTAAACTCGACGTTGTCGTAAACCTCGGCCAGCGACAGCTCGGTGTCGAGTGCCGTCAGCGGGATGCGATCGCTCGGATCGGTATAGACGGACAGTAGCCAATCACCGCTCGGCTGGCGCAGGAAGAGTTCGGCACTCACCCGTGGCTGGGACAGCAACAGATAGGCGCGTAGGCTCGGGATGGCCCTGAAATAGGCGAACTTATCTCCCCGATCATAAGCCTCGGTGCTGTCTGAGAGGACCTCGACGATGAGTGCCGGGTTGGTGATGACGTCGCGGCGGTCGTCCAAAAATTGTCGCTCACCGCAAACCGCCATCACGTCCGGGTAGACGCAGAGCTTCGCGGGCTCGACCCGGACTTTCATATCGCAGGTGTAGACGTAGCAGGGGCGGCCCTTGAAGTGATTGCCCAGCGCGCCCGACAGGTTTCCGCAGATCAGGTTGTGCGCCTCCGAGCTGCCATCGATGGCGAAGACCTCGCCATTGCGATACTCGGTACGGCCCTGATCCGATGCACGTTCGGCGGCGAGCCAGACGGCAAAATCGAGTGGGAATTTGGGTTGAAGGGACATGGCAGGACTCCGGGTCCGGACTCAAATAACGCTTGAACGAGGCAACTCGTCGAGCAGCAGCCCCAGCTCGTCGGTCACTGCACTGAAGCGCTCGTCTTCGCCCATAGCTCGATCCCCTCTTGCGTGATGTCGTCCAGCAGTCGGCGACTCGTCCCGTCACCATCGCGGATGACGATGGGCCGCAGGTGCGGGAGATCCTCCCAGCCCTCTTGCGTGGACTCCGCGATGTCGGACAGGTCTCGCGCGATCGACCGGTGCGCATCACGCGCGACGAAGACCGCGAGATCCAGGTCGGAATCCTCGCCACCCTCGCCCCGAGCGCGGCTGCCGAACACCAGGATACGCTCGATGGCCGCGCTGCCGAGCCGGTGCAGACTGTTTGCGACGAAGGTCGCCAGCAAGCGCTGCTCGCCCGGCGTAAAGGGAGCGCCTGCGGGGCGGATGATCGGGTCAAAAAGGCTTGATTGCGCGGACATCGTGAGATTGTGTCCTTGATCCGGTCCGTCGTCGAAGGCGGTCATGACGGAGATGTGGCCGTCACATCGCATGCACGACGTGACGGCATCTTTGGAGCTAGGCGCTCGCGCGCGCCTCCGGGCCGGTTTTCTTGCCGCTCGGCGCGACACCCCCGAACCAGGTCACATAGAGCGTCGGCAGAAAGACCAGCGTGAGCAGCGAGGCGACGGCGAGGCCGCCCATGATGGCAAAGGCCATCGAGCCCCAGAAGACCGTCGGCGCGATCGGGATCATCCCGAGAATGGTCGAGAGCGCGGTCAGCATAATCGGCCGGAAGCGCGACAGGCTGGCCTCGACCACGGCATCCCAGACCGTCTTGCCGGCCGCCCGCTCGGCCTCGATCTGGTCGATCAGGATCACCGCGTTCTTGGCGATCATGCCGATCAGGGCGAGGATGCCGAGGATGGCGACGAAG
>JBGSKP010000625.1:0-4723 GCA_041741175.1 Thiocapsa sp.
GGGGCCCAGGCGATCGGCGGTTTCCCGGCCTCGGCTGCAAGCTCGCGGATCGCGGCAATCGCCGGCTTCATCTGCTCATGACCGAACAGCACGGCGCCGAGCATGATCTCTTCCGAAAGGCCGCGCGCCTCGGACTCGACCATCAAGACCGCCTTGTCGGTGCCGGCAACGATCAGGTCGAGATCCGAATCCGGACCCACGCCAACCACCGCCGGGTTGAGGATGTATTCGCCGTTCTTGTAGCCGACGCGCACCGCGCCGATCGGGCCGTTGAAGGGGACGCCCGAGATCGCCAATGCGGCGGAGACGCCGAGCATCGCCGGAACCTCGGGATTGACCGCGGGGTTCAGCGACTTGACCGTCGCGATCACCTGAATCTCTTGCCTGAAACCCTTCGCGAACAGGGGACGGATCGGACGGTCGATCAGCCGAGAGGTCAAAATCTCGACCTCGCTGGGACGCCCCTCGCGACGGAAGAAGCCGCCGGGGATACGGCCGGCGGCATAGGTCTTCTCTTGATAGTCGACGGTCAGGGGCAAAAAGTCGCGCACCGCGCCAGGGCGTTTGTCGACAACGACCGTGACCAGGACGACCGTATCGTCCACGTTGACCATGACGGCACCGTCGGCCTGGCGCGCGATCTCGCCGGTCTCAAGCGTGACTGTCTGGTCGCCGAGCTTGAATTGCTTAACGATAGCTTTGGGAATCACAAGTAGATCCTCGGGGTATGTGGTCCGTCGTAGCGCCGGGCCATGGACCCCTGCAACCTCAGGGCATCTGCGCGCGCTGCGGTGACAGGGCTGTGCGTCGGTGCCGCCAGCGGCTTCCCAACCGCGGGGAGCGGGCGGATCGGGGGCTTTGCAGCCGCCCGATCGCCAAGTCGGAAGGCGCGCGTCAGCGACGCAGGCCGAGTCGTGTGATCAGCTCGCGATAACGATCGAGATTCTTGCGCTTGAGATAGTCGAGGAGCTTGCGACGCGAATTGACCATGCGCACCAGACCGCGGCGCGAGTGATGATCATGCTTGTGCTCCTTAAAATGCTCGGTGAGCTGCAGGATGCGCGCAGTTAAGAGCGCAACCTGCACCTCCGGAGACCCCGTGTCGGCGTCGGCGCGACGGTAGTCTTCGACAATCTGCTTCTTTTCGGCTGCGGTCATTGTCATTGGTTGTCTCCTGATTGGATAAGAGAGAAAAGGTCATCGTCAGGCTCCGGAAGCCAGACCGATTGATCGCCCCGACAATGACATCAGGGAATCAGACCATGGTATTAAATCAGCCGCTTGGGCTGAACCCGTCCGTCATCTAAAATGCTGCCGACGCCGACGAAGATCTGCGACTGATCGTAAAGCCGCACCAAACCCTCGGTCGGAGCCTGCGGAATCAAGACCGCCTGGCCCTGTTTCAGATAGAAGGCGGCATCGGCGGACAGACGCACCGCCGGCCAGTGGCCCAAGGCGCTGTCGAGCGGCAGGAGGAGCGCATCCAGGCCCGGCATATCCTCGTTGCCGGCTAGTGCCTCGACCTGGTCGAGACCGATGAACGCCCCGAGCGATTCGGAATAGGGCCCGACGGCCGTACGGCGCAGTCCACTCACATGTGCACCGCAGCCCAGCTCGCGACCAATGTCTTCGGCGAGGGTGCGGACATAGGTACCTTTGGAGCAGTGCACGTCGAGTTCGATCTCAGGCAGGTCCATCGCCAGCAGATCCAACGCAAAGATCTGGATCTCGCGCGGTGTTCGCTCGACCTCGACACCCTGCCGGGCGAGCTTGTAGAGCCGCTGCCCCTGATGTTTCACGGCCGAATGCATCGGCGGCAACTGCGAGATGGTTCCCATGAAACCGCGCAGCACCTCGCGCACGCCCGCCTCGCCGAGTCCCACGACCGGCTCGTCAGCGATGATGTCGCCCTCGGCATCGGCGGTCGTCGTCGTCACCCCGAGCCGCACGCGCACCCGATAACGTTTGTCCGCATCCAACAGATAGGCCGAGAACTTGGTTGCATCACCCAGGCAGCAGGGCAAGAGCCCGGTCGCCAGCGGATCGAGACTTCCGGTATGTCCCGCCTTCGCCGCACGGTAGAACCGCTTAACGCGCTGCAGGGCGTCGTTCGACGTCAAACCCAGCGGCTTATCGAGCAGAAGGATACCGGTGACATCCCGGCCTGTGTTACGACGACGTCCCATCAACCTGCAACTCCCGATCGGCATCTTGGTGCTTGGCTTGGTCGGACTGCCCGACCGCTTCTGAGATCAGGGCGGCGAGGCGCTCACCCTTACCGATCGACTCGTCGAAGACGAAGTGCAATTGGGGAATGGTCCGAAGAAGAACGCGCTGAGACAGTGCGTGGCGCAGGAACCCAGCCAGCCGGCCGTTGAGCAGACGCGTCTGCTCGGCGGCCTGCTCATCCGTCGGGAAGCAGGTGAAGAAGACCTTGGCATGCGCCAGATCGCGCGTCACCCGCACCTCGTGGACGGTGATGTTAGCCAGTCGCGGATCCTTCACCTCGTCGCGTACCAGGGTCGAGAGAACGCGCTTGAGTTCGGCGCCGATGCGTTCGGTGCGATCAAATTCCTTCATGCGCTCAGATCTCGCGCGCCCGCTCCGTCCGCTCGAAGACCTCGATCTGGTCCCCCGGCTGCACGTCGTTGTAGTTCTTCACGCCGATACCGCATTCGATACCGTTCTTCACCTCGCTCACGTCGTCCTTGAAGCGGCGCAGCGACTCGAGCGCGCCCTCGTAGACCACGACGTTGTTGCGCAGCACGCGGATCGGGCTGTTGCGACGGATCACGCCTTCGATGACCATGCAGCCGGCGATGGCGCCGAACTTCGACGACCTGAACACATCGCGGACCTGAGCCAAACCGATGATCTCTTCGGTGACGATCGGACTGAGCAAGCCTGAGATGGCCTTCTTCACGTCGTCGATGAGCTCGTAGATGATGCTGTAGTAGCGTAGGTCGAGGCCCTTGTCCTCGATCACCCGGCGCGCCGCGGCGTCGGCCCGGACGTTGAACCCGAGCAGGATGGCATTGGAGGTGACGGCCAGGTTGGCGTCCGACTCGGTGATGCCGCCGACGCCGACCGCGACCAGCGCGACCTTGACCTCTTCGTTGCCGAGTTTGAGCAGGCTGTCCTTGAGTGCCTCGAGACTGCCCTGCACGTCCGCCTTGATGATGAGGTTGACGCTCTTCTGCTCGCCGTCCTTGATCTGGGCGAACAGCTGATCAAGGCTGACGCCGCGCTGCTCGTCGAAGCGACTCTGGCGCGAGCGCGCCGAGCGGAACTCCGCGACCTCGCGTGCCCGACGCTCGTCGGCAACCGTCATGACGTCGTCGCCGGCGTAGGGCGTGCCCGAAAGACCGAGCACCTGAACCGGAATCGAAGGTCCGGCCTCCTCGACGGGCACCCCGGCCTCGTCGAACATGGCGCGAACCCGGCCGTACTCCCCGCCGCTGACGATGATGTCGCCGCGCCGCAGGGTTCCCGACTGAACCAGGACGGTCGCGACCGGACCGCGTCCCTTGTCGAGACTGGATTCGACGATAGTGCCGCGGGCCGGCCCGTCGACGGCGGCTTTGAGCTCAAGCACCTCGGACTGGAGCAGGATGCCGTCCAGGAGATCATCGATGCCGTCGCCGGTCTTCGCCGAGACCTGCACCATCATGGTATCGCCGCCCCATTCCTCGGCCACGACCTGGTGCTGAGTCAGCTCCTGCATCACCTTGTCCGGATGGGCGTCCGGTTTGTCGATCTTGTTGATCGCGACGATGATCGGAACACCCGAGGCACGGGCGTGCTGGATGGCCTCGACCGTCTGGGGCATGACGCCGTCGTCGGCCGCCACCACCAGGATGACGATGTCCGTGACCTTGGCCCCGCGAGCACGCATCGCCGAGAAGGCGGCATGGCCGGGGGTATCGAGGAAGGAGACGGTACCCTTGGCCGTCTCGACATGGTAGGCACCGATGTGCTGGGTAATCCCGCCCGCCTCGCCGGAGGCGACCCGGGTGCGGCGGATGTAGTCGAGCAGCGAGGTCTTGCCGTGGTCGACGTGACCCATGATGGTGACGACCGGCGCACGCGGCAGCATTGCAGCCTGCTCGACCTGCTCCTGGACCTCTTCCATCAGTACGCCTTCCGCATCGCGCTCGTCGGCACGGATCGCTTTATGGCCGAGTTCCTCGACGACAATGGTCGCGGTGTCGCGATCGAGCGCCTGGTTGATGGTGACCATCATGCCCTGCTTGAAGAGTTCGCGGATGACCTCCGATGCCTTCACCGACATCCGGCTGGCGAGCTCACCGACCGAGATGACCTCGGGGATCACGACCTCGCGAATCACCGGCGTGGTCGGCCGCTGGAAGACATGCTTATCCTGTAGCTGCGGTTTCGTCTTCTTCTTCCGACGCAACCCGCGTCCGGCACCGCCGACTCCCGAATCGATCTCCTCGTAATCCGCACTCGGCACGGCGGCGACTTCGCGGATACGCACGGAGTCCTTCCGGCCGGGCTTCTTGGCTGCCCGCTCCTTCTCTTTCTCGACCGGTTCAGGCGCTTTCTTGAGCGACTTCTTGGGCTTTGCCGCCTCGGCACGCCGGGGCGCCGCAACCACGGGCCTTTCAGGCTCTCTGCTTTCGAGCTCAACCGCGCCGATCACCGGCTCCTCGGGCTCGGGCTCTGCCGTCTCAGGCAGTTCAGGCTCGATCTCGGGCGCCGC
>JBGSKP010000626.1:0-9905 GCA_041741175.1 Thiocapsa sp.
TCTTCGGCCCAGAGCGGTTCGGCCACGCCCTGCGCGGCAGCAAGACGGCCGCCGAGAAAATACTCACTCGCCAGCTTGAGCGCCGCCAGATTGAGTTCCGGGTGATCGAGCGCCGGGAGCGCGCGAGCGGGATCGCGGATAGAGGATCGGCTCATGTCGGGCATGGATGAGGAGTCGGCCTACAAAACACAGCAGTTGAACCGCACAGGCGCAAAATGCGCAACGAACCAGATTGTCTTCACGGACGACAAGGACCATCGCGATGACCCCGGATCAGACCAGAAATCAGAACAGCAATCAGGCCGCAGATCCGAATCCAGCACCGCCGAGGCCCAACCGAGCCCGGCCGATCGGTGCCTGCCACCCATGCAACTGAGACGCCACCACAGCCTCTCGGATTGGCTCATGCTCATGTCGCTGGTCTTGATGTGGGGGACATCCTTCCTCTTCACAAAAATCGCAGTCGGTGGGCTGCACTCGGAGCTGGTCGCTGCAGGGCGTCTGATCGTGGCCGCCGTGCTGCTGGTGCCGTTCGCCTGGTGGCTCGCCGTCCGGCCGGCCGCGGGGGCGCGGCTTTGGGTTTTCTATCTCCTGATCGCGATCTTCGGCAATGTCCTGCCCTTCTCGCTGATCGCCTGGGGTCAACGCTTTATCGATAGCGGGCTGGCCGGGATTCTGATGGCCGTCATGCCGCTTGCCACCCTCGGACTTGCCCATTTCCTGGTACCCGGCGAGCGCATGACGCGGTATCGCGCGGCCGGTTTTCTGTTGGGGTTCAGCGGTGTGATCGTGCTGATGGGACCGGACGCCTTCGCGGATCTCACCAATAGTCAGGGTCATCTGCTGCCGATGCTGGCTGTGCTCGGCGGCGCGATCAGCTATGCCGTGTCCTCGATCCTCGCGCGGCTGCGCCCGACCAGCGACGCGCTCTTCAGCGCCGCCTCCACCATCTCGCTCGCTTCGCTGCTGATGGTGCCGATTCTCTTATTCACCGGGGACATCAGGCCCACCGCCACTCCCGAGATGCCGCACCTGATCGCGGTCCTGCTCCTCGGCGTCTTTGCAACCGCTATTGCGACCATCGTGTATTTCCGCCTGGTGAAATCGGCCGGGCCGTCCTTCGTCGCGCAGCTCAATTATTTCATCCCGCTCTGGGCGGTCGGCGTCGGGATTCTCTTCCTCGGCGAGGCACCCGAGCCCAACCACCTCTACGCGCTCGGTCTGATCCTATGCGGTCTGCTGGTCACCCAGCTCGAGCGGCGCAGCGCCGTTGCCCGTTACTCGAACAAATCCCGGAAAGCCTTGGAGAAGCGCTTGTAGGCATCCCAGCCGTCCCTGTCCATGACCTGATCGATGACCCAGCGGTTCTCCTCGCTCGGGCCCATCAGGCACTGGATCTCAAAACCGAGGTGGCGCAGCAAGGCGTAGCTCGGACCGTCGGCGGAGAACTGGTAGTCGGCATACTCGCCCGATCGCGCATTGAGCCGGGCGATGAAAGGACCGCCATAGTCGCCCGGCCCAAGCAGATCCTGTGTGTTGTCCTGAACATGCTCGAAGACCTTCTTCGCAAACGCCGTGATCAGCGTGCGACGCTCCTCGTCTTCAAGCATGTCGTGAGACATCCGATCGGCAACCTGAATCAGAAAAACCAGATACTCCTCGATGACATCCAGACGCTGACGATCGCTCTCGTAGACAAAACGCTCGCAGTGCAGATTGATCGCCTTATCAACCGCAATGCGCCAGGCGATAAAGGCCAGCGCACTGGCTATCTCCGGAAGCGACCGGTCCTGATCGTCGTTCCACCAATGACTCTTGATACGCAGTGCCACACACGACTCCTGTTTGGTTGTCGATCAAAATACCCCGTTGGCCCGAGACCCAAGAGGCTCCGAGCTCCCGACCAAATCCCGAACCCCAAATCCCCGAACCGCGAACCCCCGAGCCCCTCTTTGGTTTCCCATATCCCACCAGCATACTAAGAAAGATAATCGATCCAACCCGAGGTAGCGCGATGTTGACCCGTGCTGTCAGCGACCTTGCCGAGACCGTGCAGTACAACTGCCATATCTCGGACTCCCGCCACGGTGCGGATGAGTCTCTGTGCATCTATCTGATGAAGATGCGCGAATACTTTCGTTGGGAAAACCACCTCCCTTATGGTGTGTCGTTGGAGCGAGAGCAAGTCGGCAACTGGTTGCAGGCGCGCGAACAGCTTTGGGAGGAGCTCGAAGAGGCGGAGCTGCGCCCCATCGAGATCGACGGCGAGCATTACGATCCGTTCGACGCCGAGGGCATCAACGCCCGACTCGCGCCGCGGGGCCTGATCTACAGCAGCGGGCTCGGCAACCGGGCAAAACCGCATTTTTTCCTCGGTGCGCTGGAGCGGCAGGAATCCGATCACGGCTTTTGCGTATTCGTGGTCGCCGACGAGTATGCACGGGATCTCACCGCACCACCGGCCATGACGCGGGGGAGGAGCATCTTCGTGCGCCGAGAGTCGCTGCGGCGCCACCTGTGGGAGAAGCTGGAAAGCTGGCGCTGGAGCCGTCCCGACAATGCGCTTGGCCGCGCCTTCGCCTGCTATGACTTCGACGGCGCCCTGGAGGCATCGCTCGGCGCCATGACCGAGCGTGAGATCCAGACCCTGCTCCTGCACGAGCAGGGCGAGTGCGCCGCCGGGCTGCGCCTCGGCGAGGATTGGAATTCAATGCTGATGGCGCTGACAGGCACACCGGCCGAGCTGATGGCGCGCGCCGTGCGCGACCATCTGGCCGACTGTCTCGTCACCCTGCCGGCCCTGGCGCGGGCAGGGGAGGCGCCCTCGCTGCACTTTTTCATCGGCAGCCTCAACGGCATGCGCAAGCATCTGTTCCCCGCGCTGCTGGAGACCTACAGGACTTGGTTGGAGACGCCTGCGGATCAGGGCGATGCCGGCGCCTTTGCCCGCATCGCCGAGCAGGGCACTATGCATTGGGAGGCGCTCGCGCAGGTCATGCTCCAACACTATCGCCAGGGCGATCCGGACCTGCCGGAAGTCATCCGCGACCTGGCGGAATCCCGCCATCTCTGAGCTGCCGGAGCCATTGCCCGGTGCGCTGGGCGGTTGTGGAATCCTCACCCAACGTATATGGTTGCACGCCGGCCGACATCGGTGATCGGAATCATCGGCCCAATGCGATGCGCGCGCTGATCAGGCGCCCGGCGCGATCCGACCCACCTGAGGAACCACTGCATTTCCATGCTCGAGGTCACACAGCTCGAATGTCGGCGCGGCGACCGCACGCTCTTCTCCGGCCTGGATTTTGCCGTCGAGGCAGGCACGCTTCTGCATGTTCGGGGCGCTAACGGGAGCGGCAAGACGACGCTTCTGCGCTCGCTGTGCGGGCTCTTCACACCGGACGCGGGCGAGATCCGCTGGAACGGCCAGCCGACCCGGCGCCTCGGCGAGGACTACCGGCGTGATCTGCTGTATTTCGGCCATCTGAACGGGATCAAGGGCGATCTGACCGGCATCGAGAATCTGCGGATCGCCGCGACGCTGGACGGCGATCGCCTGGACACCTCCTCGATCTGGGACGCATTGGCCAGGATCGGCCTGGTCGGTTTCGAGGATCTGCCCACACGCATGCTCTCGCAGGGTCAGAAAAAACGTGTGGCGCTGGCGCGGCTCATCCTGAGCGGAGCGGCACTGTGGGTGCTGGACGAGCCCTTCACGGCCCTGGACGTCGGTGCCGTCGCACTGCTTGAAACCCTGATCGCGGAGCACGTTGCCGCGGACGGCCTGGTGGTCCTGACGACACACCAGGAGGTCGGCCTGACTTCCGGTCAGGTCGAACGGCTTCACCTGGGGAGCTGATTACCCGTGCTGCGTGTCTTCTGGTGTGTGCTGCAACGTGATCTGACGCTGGCAATGCGGCGACGCACGGACGTTCTGACCACGCTTTTTTTCTTCATCATCGTGGTCAGTCTGTTTCCGCTTGGTGTGGGCACGGAGCGCCAGGTGCTGCAGATCCTCGGCCCCGGCGTGGTCTGGGTCGCCGCCCTGCTTGCCTCCATGCTCGCACTGGAGCGCCTGTTCGCCGCAGACTACGAGGACGGCACGCTGGAGCAGATGCTCCTGACCGCCCAACCCCTGTCGCTCCTGGTCCTCGCCAAGATCACGGCGCACTGGCTGCTGACCGGATTACCGCTGGTGCTGATCGCTCCCCTGGTCGGCATGCAGTACCATCTGTCGGACCAGGCGATCCTGATCATGATGGTCTCGCTCCTGCTCGGCACACCCGTGCTGAGCCTGATCGGGGCGATCGGCGCGGCGCTGACCCTGGGACTGCGTGGTGGCGGTATCCTCTTGTCCTTGTTGATCCTGCCGCTCTACATTCCGGTCCTGGTTTACGGCGCCGGGGCCGTGGAGGTCAGCAGCATCGATTTGGCCGATACGCGCCCCTACCTCATGTTGTTGGCGGCATTTCTGGTAGCGGCACTAACTCTGGCACCGCTCGCCGCATCGGCTGCGCTGAAGATTTCAATCGAATAATCCGAGGGAAGACCCCTTCACCCATGGCTTCGAACTGGTTTAAATTTGCTGCCCCGGCCTCCTTTTACCCGATTGCGGGCCGGTTAATCCCGATCTTCTGGATTCTGACCGCTGCACTGCTGCTCGCCGGTCTGTACTGGGGTTTCTTCCAGACGCCCGATCAGCTCGGCGGCAGCAACGCGCAGAAGGAGTACTACCGGATCATCTTCATTCATGTCCCGGCTGCCTGGATGTCGATGTGGCTCTACGTGGTCATGGTGGGCTGGGCGGCGATCGGCCTGGTGTTCAACACCCGCCTATCGTTCATGATGGCGAACGCGATCGCGCCGACCGGTGCCATATTCACCTTTCTAGCCCTGTGGACCGGGGCCTTCTGGGGACGTCCGAGCTGGGGGACCTACTGGGACTGGGATCCGCGGCTAACCACAGAGCTGATTCTGTTTTTCATGTATATCGGCTACATCGCGCTGCACTCGGCAATCGACGACACCCGTCGCGCCGATCGTGCCTCGGCCCTGCTGGCGATCGTCGGGCTGGTGATGGTTCCGCTCATCTTCTGGTCGGTGAACTGCCCGGATCCCAACCAGTGCGCCGCACTGCACCAGCGCTCCAACCTGGCCCAGATCGAGGGGAATATCCTGTTTTCCATGCTGGCGGTTACCTTTGGGTTCTGGATGTACTCATTCGCAACGACCTTCATGCGGCTACGCAGCCTGATTCTGACCCGCGAGGCCGACAGCACCTGGGTCCAGGAGTTGATGGCGAAAGGAGAGCACACCTCGGGAGCACGCACCGCAGGAGAGCCCACGTGAGCAATTTCTTTTCTCAGGGCGGCTACGCCTTCTTCGTCTGGGGTGCCTATGGCATGGTCCTGCTGTTGCTCGTGGCGGAAATTCTCCAATTACGTGCTCAACGTCGAACCATTTTGGCCCGTCTAGGTCGATTGATCCGGATGCGCGACTCTGGAGTGAAACAATGAAAGCAAGACAGAAACGTTTGGTCTTCGTCGGCCTGGCCATCGCCGGCGTGGGCGCCGCCTCGGCTTTGGCCCTGAGTGCCCTGAACAGCAATATTTCCTATTTCTTCAGCCCATCGCAGGTGATGGCGAGTGAAGCACCGTCGGATCACGTCTTCCGCCTCGGCGGTCTGGTCTTGCCGGGCACGGTGGCACGCCAGGAGGACGGCCTCACGGTCAGATTCAACGTCACGGACAATGCCGAGACGGTGACGGTCGCCTATACCGGCATCCTGCCCGACCTCTTCAGCGAAGGACAGGGCGTGGTGACGAAGGGCCGGCTAGGCGAGGACGGCGTTTTCTATGCCGAAGAGGTTCTGGCCAAGCACGACGAAGAGTACATGCCCCCCGAGGTCGCCGATACGCTGCAGACGGCCCACGTCGAAGGCGTGATCAATGCCGCTGATCGCGCCCCCGCAACCGGAGCAGCCAACTGATGGTTCCCGAGCTCGGCCATTTCGCGCTTATCCTCGCACTCATGATCAGCGTGGCGCAGGCTACGGTTCCGCTGGTCGGCACCTTTTCCGGCAACCGCCGCTGGATGGAGATGGCACGCCCCCTCGCGCGGGGCCAGCTCACCTTCATCGCGATCGCCTTCGTCGCGTTGCTGCATTCCTTCGTGACGGATGACTTTTCGGTTCTGTACGTCGCGGAGAACTCCAACACCCTGATGCCGGCTCTCTACAAGGTCTCGGCGATCTGGGGCGGTCACGAAGGCTCTCTGCTCCTATGGTCACTGATGCTCGCCGGTTGGGGCGCCGCAGTCGCCGCCTTCAGCAAGAATCTACCCCTGACGATGGTCGCACGGGTGGTCTCGGTGCTGGCCATGGTCGCGATCGGTTTCATGCTGTTCATGCTGCTGACCTCGAACCCCTTCGACCGGCACTTTCCTGCGCCGCTTGAGGGCCGTGACCTGAACCCGCTGCTTCAGGATTTCGGCCTGGCGATCCATCCGCCAATGCTCTACATGGGCTATGTGGGCTTCTCGGTTGCCTTTGCCTTCGCTATCGCCGCGCTCATCGGCGGCAAGCTCGATTCGGCCTGGGCACGCTGGTCGCGGCCCTGGACTACGGCGGCCTGGGTCTTTCTGACGATCGGTATCGCACTGGGCTCCTGGTGGGCCTACTACGAACTGGGCTGGGGCGGCTGGTGGTTCTGGGATCCGGTCGAGAACGCCTCTTTCATGCCCTGGTTGGTCGGCACGGCGTTGATCCACTCTCTGGCGGTAACCGAAAAGCGCGCCGCGTTCAAAAGCTGGACGGTGCTGCTGGCGATCTCGGCCTTCTCCCTGTCGTTGCTGGGAACCTTCCTGGTGCGTTCGGGCGTGCTCACATCGGTTCACGCCTTCGCCACCGATCCGGCGCGCGGCACCTTCATCCTGATCTTCCTCTGTGTCGTCATCGGCGGCTCGCTGGCGCTCTATGCCTGGCGTGCACCGACCATCGCGAACGGCGGACGCTTCGAAATCCTCTCGCGCGAAAGCTTCCTGCTGGTGAACAATCTGCTGTTCGCCACCCTGGCGGTGCTGGTGTTGTTCGGCACCCTCGCGCCGCTGATCTACGAAGCAGCCGGATGGGGCAAGATCTCGGTCGGCTTCCCCTGGTTCAACAAGATGTTCGTGTCGCTCTCGCCCTTTCTGATCCTGGCGATGGGCATCGGGCCGGCGGCCCGCTGGAAACACGACGAGCCGATGCGCCTGGTCCGCTCCCTGTGGCTTGCGCTCGCACTGGCCATCCTGGTGTTCATCGTCGCCATGCAGCCGATGTTCGAAGATGGTGGTCTAGCGATGGCCTTTGGCCTGAGCATGAGCGCCTGGCTGGTCGCCGCGCACCTGATCAGTCTCGCCGAACGGCTCAAGGCCAAGCGCGGGTTCGGCGGCCTGGCAGCCGATTTCAGCAGCCGCAACCTCAGCTACTACGGGATGTGGACTGCACACATCGGGATCGCCGTCTTCATCGTGGGCGTCACCATGGTCTCGATCCATGGTTCCGAGACCGACGTGCGGATGTCCCCGGGCGACATCCACGATGACTCGGGCTATCGATTCCAGTTCAACGGCGTGCAGACGGTGAAGGGACCGAACTATCTGGCTCAGCAGGGTGAATTCATCGTCACAAAAGGAGACAGCCAGGTCGCCGTGCTGCACCCGGAAAAGCGCTCCTATTACTCCGGCGGCATGCCCATGACCGAGGCGGCCATCAATGCCGGCTTCCTACGGGATCTGTATGTCTCGCTCGGCGAGCCTGTCGGCACCGACGGCGACTGGGCCCTGCGCGTCTACTACAAGCCCTTCGTCCGTTGGATCTGGCTCGGCGCCATCCTGATGGCCTTCGGGGGACTCCTGGCCATGGGGGATCGACGCTACCGGATGGCGCGGCACATGGTCGACCTGCCGGCCGGCACCAAGGCGGCACGGCCATGAACGCCAAGACATCTCCCGTGGCAAACGCCAAAACCCGCGCTCTGATCCCGCTTGCGATCTTCATCGCCCTGGTGGCCCTGCTGTTCTACGGGCTGAAGCTGGATCCGCGCAAGGTGCCCTCGCCGCTCGTGAACAAACCGGCGCCGACCTTCGAGCTTGCAACCCTGGAGGATCCGAACCGGGTCGTCACCAACGAGATCCTCATGGGCAAGGTCTCGCTGGTGAATGTGTGGGCGTCCTGGTGTCCGTCCTGCCGTCAGGAGCACGGCGAGCTCATGGAGATCGCACGCAACAACGACGTGCAGGTGGTGGGATTTAACTGGAAGGACACCCGCCCCGAGGCGCTCGAGATGCTCAAGCGCTACGGCAATCCCTACGTGGTGAGCGCCTATGACCCGGACAACCGCTATGGTCTGCACTGGGGCGTCTACGGCGCCCCGGAGACCTTCGTAGTCGACGGTGAGGGTATCATCCGTTACAAATACATCGGACCCGTCGACCGCAACGTTTGGGAAACCACAATTCGCCCGATCGTCGAGCAGTACAGACCTGAGCCATCATGATCCTTCGTACCCGACCACTGTTGTTCAGCGCCGCGCTGTTCGCCGGCGTCCTGGCTTTCGGCAATACCTCGGCCTATACCCTTGAGGAGTATCAGTTCGAGGATCCGGCCGATTTCGAGACCTTCCGCGACCTCATCGCCAAGCTGCGCTGCCTGGTCTGCCAGAACGAGTCGCTCGCCAGCTCGCAGGCCGGCGTGGCGCAGGATCTGCGCAACGAGGTCTACCGGATGATGCAGGAGGGCCAGAGCGACGAGGAGATCATGACCTTCCTGGTGGATCGTTACGGCGATTTCGTCCTCTACGAACCACCGATCAAACCATCGACCTACATCCTCTGGTTCGGCCCCTTTATCTTTCTCGGTCTAGGGGGATATCTGCTCTTCCGCACACTCGGCCGCAAGAAGGACGAGCCCGAGGAAGACCTCACCGACGCGGAACGCACCCGTCTTCAACGCCTGCTCGCCGCCGACGGCGACAACCAGGATCAGACAATCAAATGATCATCTTCTGGATTCTAAGCGCCGGGCTGATGAGCCTGGCGCTGGTGTTTGTCGCCCTGCCGCTACTGCGCCCGCAGGTACCCAGCGTTGCGCCCGAGCAGGATGAGCTCAATCTCGTGGTGTTCAAGCAGCGTCTGAGCGAGCTGGACGCCGACCTTGCGGGGGGTTTTCTGGAGCAGGACCAGTATGCCGCGGCGCGCCGTGACCTGGAGCGTGATCTCCTGCGCGATATTCCCGGCGACACGGCCTCCGTCGGGCGTTCCAGCAAGTCCGGAGGCACTTGGCTGGCCGTCGTGCTCGCCGTCGCCGTGCCGGTTTCCGCCGTGCTGCTATACAACGAAGTTGGCCATCGCGAGATCATCGCGCGCATGGAAGGCGCGGCCCTCGGATCGGGGGAGCAACCTCTTGTCGGCGCCGACGGCGAAGAACTCCCGCCGCTTGAGGTGTTGGTCGAGCGTCTGGCCGAGCGGCTCAAAGAGGATCCGAACAACGTCGACGGCTGGTTGATGATCGGCCGGACCTACTTCACGATGCGCCGCCCCGAGCAGGCACTTGAATCCATCGCACGGGCTTATGAGCTGGCGCCGGAGCGCCCGGATGTCGCTCTCGCGTACGCCGAAGCCATCGCGGCGAACAACAGCAACAGCCTCGAAGGCAAACCGGCCGAGCTGATCAATCAGGTCATCGCGGCGGAGCCCGAGAACGTGAGCGCACGCTGGCTCTCGGGGATGCTCTATTACCAGCGCGGTCAGTACACCGCCGCCGCCACGGCGTGGCAGCGCATCCTCGGCGAGATGGATCCGGCCTCCGACGACGCCGCCGACCTGCGCGAGATGATCACCGAGGCACAGACGCGTGCCGGTGCGCC
>JBGSKP010000627.1:0-5877 GCA_041741175.1 Thiocapsa sp.
CGCATAGTCGTCGACCCGGAACGCCTTGGCGAAGTTCTGGTAGTTGTCGAGCTTGGACGCCCCGGTGGTCTCCATGTCGAGCATGCGCAGATAGAAGCGCTGGATGCCGCCGATGGCCTGCCAGGTCTCGCGGTCGAGTCCCTCGGGAACCAGCAAACCGTTGGCGGTCTCGGCGGCCTGCTCGACGATCTCGTCGACCACCGTGGTCTCGCCCTTGCGGCGCGGACGCAGGGCAAAGGCGGTCACATCTTCGCCGCCGAGACTGGTGAAGCCGGTCAGGACCTTGAGCGCCGCCGCGTAGCCGGCCATCTGCAGGTCCGAGTCGTTGAAGACCGGCGCCGCCCATGCGGGCCTCGGTCTCGGTATTCAGATGCAGCATCTGTTTGATCTGGGCATCGACCTCGCGTTTGACCTCGGGGAGGATGCGTTGCTTGAAGCCGGGGCGCTCGCCGGCGGGGCGCTTGCGCAACGCGAGAACAACGGTGCCTTGGACGAAGCCACCCTTCTTCAACTCCGATGTCGTCTCGGTGGCAATGTACCAGGCACCGATCACTTGCAGACCCGCCGCCCAGAAGATGCTCACCATGTCAGACCAGACGGCAGTGTCCTGGTGAGTGAACATCACACATTGCATGCCGTTGTCGGGCATGTGCTCGGTCATCGCCTTGTAGGCATCGACCATGCCGCGGCGGAAGTCGTCGCCCGAGCCCTTGATGGCGAGGTCACGGCGTGAGTCCCAGATCCACTGATCGAAAGGGTGCGGCGGGTTCTTGCGGAGCCAGGCGATGAAGAATTCCGTGATTTCGTGGTACATCACCGCATCGGCGTATGGAGGATCTGTAAGCCATAAATCCGAAATCTTAGAAACATCAGGCGCGCGTTGAGTTTCTATTCTTGCCTGAACACTCACGCTATAGGAACGGCGGTCATATCTATCGAGATAAGCGCAAAGCTCATGCGCACTACGCTCTGCATATGAATAAAAAGTATTAAGCGCCTGATTATAAAAAACATGTGCAACCTTATCTCCAGTTAAAGCGACCCCTGGCCTGCCGCGACTACCGGGCGTCCACTGGCAGAGCTTGGACGAATAATCCAACAACCTACATAAATCGAGGCTAATCGAAGGATCGACCTTGGCGTATCGAACCACGAGCGAAAGAATCAGAAGCTGCCTTGCTGAGTAAATATGATGCCAATGCGTCCAGCCTCTTGCAATAAATAGCTCACGCCCTTGATAGCGTGGAGGCCCCCCAATTTCAAT
The DNA here is from genome assembly GCA_041741175.1 of Thiocapsa sp. Classification (GTDB taxonomy): domain Bacteria; phylum Pseudomonadota; class Gammaproteobacteria; order Chromatiales; family Chromatiaceae; genus Thiocapsa. Next base: position 1,265 of record JBGSKP010000627.1, read on the forward strand.
GGCCATATCTGGCACTAGCCCAGCTTCTTGCCAACAAGCAAGGTTGTTAGCCACTATGCGCTCAACCGTGCTCTCACGGTCCAGATCTTCCTCCGTTACAGATGCAAAAAAGGTCTTTCGAAGCTTTGACTCAAGCGTGCCGCTATCGATCCATTGGATACAATAAAGCCTCTCTTGAAAGATGTCGTCTCGTTGAGAACCGAAGTCATTCATCTCCCATCTACGCAAATAGTTTGATATATTTCCGGATGAATCACGATAGTCCCTTCGCACAGTCTTGATAGGCGTTCTGTATGCTCTGCCTTCGAGTTCGTAAACTAGATTTCCATCCTGAACCGTCCCGTTCTCTGCAGTGTTCAGCTCTGCATCGGACACCCCAGTCAGAATTTCTATAGCAAACCGCTTCTTTGCATGATCGGGAATCATTCTAGCAATGACGCTGCGGTTCTTCGATATCACCCAGCTCGGCGCCATCGGCACCATCCAGCCGGTCTCCGGGCAGCGCGTTTCCAAGCAGTAGAGATAAGCCTTGGCCCGGTTGCCTCGGCTGTCGTGCTCGATTCCGAGCGCGGTGATCTCCCGATCGACCGCCTCGGCCACCTCGCGTTGGGCCCGCTCGATCTCGGCGCGCTTCTCGGGCGAGGCGCCAATGATGTTGAGAGCCCCCCAGGTCAGCATGCAGGCGATGGGATTAAGGTCAGAGGCATAGACATCGCACCCCAACCGCGCGGCCTCGAAGGGGATGGAACCCCCGCCACAGAAGGTATCGCCGACCTTCGGCCGATGCCCGAAGCGCAGGATGCCGAGTTGCTCGACCAGCTCCTGATGCGAGTAGGCATCAATGCCGAAGCGGCCCAGATGGGCGTTTACGGCGGGCCAGATCGGCGCGTAGAGAGCAGCCTGATCCTGCTCCTCCGGACGCTTGCAGAGCCCGGCGCGCTCCTCGTAGGTGGCGAAGGTCGCGAGTGTGCGGGCCAGCAGATCCAGCTTGTCGGCCGGGTCGATGTCGCGCCGCCAACGCAGGGCGAGACCGGGGTAGTCATCCGGATCGAACGGGCACTGGACGTCGTCGATCTCCTGCGCGTCCGCGGCATCGCCCTTGAAGGTGGTGCTGAAGTAGCGCCAGGGATTCTCCAGGGTGATCCGCCGCGCGACGTCGGCCGGGCTGAGCTTCGGCTCACGCCGAGCGAGTCCGACGGTGTCGAAAGCCATCAGCTGCTCGAAGATCTCCAGGTCCTGCTCGGGATCATCCGTCCGGGGCAACAGGCTGCCGAGCAGGATGGCCCGCACCAGGATGAGCGGTTTGCGGCCCTTCCAGTAGGAGCCGAGCGCGGTCAGGGTCTGCCCGGCACCGGCCTTGCGCTCGCGCTGTGCCTCGAACGAGATCTTCTGCGCCGGAAAGACCGCCTCGATCAACGCCGGGGCGTCTCTCAACGCGAAAGGCTCGAGCCGCGCTTTTCCGACTGCTGTATGGGTGCCTGCTTCAACCATCATCGCGGTGCGAATCCAAAGGTCCGACGGGTTTTCTAATCACGGTGTCCGGATGATCCAGTTTTCGAGCCGCAAGCCCTGGAACCGCTCGTAGTGCGGGGTATTGCCGGTCACCAGGGTGGCTCCTTGAGCAAGGGCGATGGCGGCGATCATCAGGTCCGCGTCGGCGACCGTCATTCCCGATGCGCGCAGGCGCGCCTTGTGGTGGCCGAACAGCAATGCCGCGGCCAGCGTGAAATCGAGGATCGGCAAGGTCGACAGGAATTCGGTCACCAGGGTCTGGTTCGGCTCCGGTGCGCGTGAATTGGCCGCTCCGTAGGCCAGCTCACAGGCGGTGATCCCGGTTGTCGCCACCCGATCGAGGGTGGACCGGCGCCGCTGCAAAACCTGCGCGTTCCCGCGCAGGATCTCGATGCAGACATCCGTATCCAACAGCCTCACAGCGTATGCTCGCGACCCTGCGTGCGGGAGCGGTAGATGTCCTCGATCAGGTCATCGGTGTCCCGTTCGCTGCCCTCCCAGCGCCCGCTCAGCGCCTCCCAGGCTCCGACCTGGGCGTCGCTCTCCTGCCGAAGCCGGCTCGCGGGATCGGCCGTCGATTCAAGTGCCTGCTCGAGCAGCCAGATGGCTTCGCGGTTGAGGCTGCGTTGATCTTGGACGGCCCGGCTGCGCAGGCGCTCCATCAAGGGGATGGGAATGTCTTTCAACGTGAGTGAAGGCATGGAACGGATGTTGTCGACGATCTGAGATGCAACCATTTTGGTTGCGGCTCGGGCGCGCGTCAATCCGCGGCACGCGGTTCGGATCGGCCCTCGCCCGATTAGTCGTGGAAGAGCGGCAGCGTTCCCTGCTCTTGCGGTCCGGCCTGCTCCGGGAGCGTCCGGGTCTTCAACTGGGCATTCTGGGCGACATCCCCCAACGCGAAACGCAGCGCGACGCGCCATCCCTTCTCCGCGTCCTGTACGCCGCCGGTCGCGACCGCGGTCATGCCGAACAACCACCAGCGCTCCTCCGGGCGCAACGCGAGCCAGTTGCGCACCGCCACACGGATCTTCTCGGGATCCAGACGCTCGACCGCCCAGGCCAGGATGCACAGCTCCTTGCCGAGCAGACGGTCCACCGGGGTCTCGCCGACCTTCCAGGTGCCGCCGGCGAGGTTGTGCTCCGCGAGCCGGGCATTGAAGGCACGCTGGACCTCGGCACGGATCGCGGTCCAGCGCGAACGTTCCAGGAGAACGCGGTCGATGACCTGCTCGCGGGCGCTCTCCGAGCCCATCCCGAGATGCTCGCGAATCAGTATCGGCGCGGTGTTGCCGCGGGGAATCGCGACCACGAAATGATGCGGGTCGGAGGTCGCCGGCACGCCGAAGCCGCGGGTGGGATGAGCGTAGGTCGTTCGCTCGGCCAATTTATGCTCTCACGGAGACACGGAGACACGGAGATGAAGACTCGGAAATCATGTCATCATTCTCTCACGGCGACACGGAGGTGAAGAGGGTGTTGTATTTTGACTCATAACCTCGCATGCGATCTCTTGCTCTTGTCTTTTCTCTTTCTCTTTCTCTTTCTCTTTCTTCTCCGTGTCTCCGTGTCTCCGTGAGAGTTATTCCCCGCCTTACCGCCCATTCATCCTTCGCGTTTAGAGTCATTCCCCACCCAACTTCCCATTGATCGTTCGCGTGATGCCGTCCTTCATCAGCGCCTCGCCGAAATTCAGAAGATAGCCGACAGTCAGGCCCGTCAGACGAAGATACGTGAGTAGCTGCTTCTTGTGCGCATTCGTGATGTGCTCGACCGACTTCAACTCCAGGATCACTTTGCCGCCTACGATCAGATCGGCGCGGAAACCTTCCTCAAATCGAAGATCATCGTAAAGAATAGGAACCACGACCTGTCTCTCGACCAACAGGCCACGTTTGACAAGCTCGTACGCCAGCACGGTCTCGTACACGCTCTCCAGCAACCCCGGCCCAAGACGCATATGAACCTTCACCGCGCAGTCGACAACGATCGTACCGATCTCGTTCTCATCCATTTTACGATTCCCTGGCGAAGTTTTTTCTCACGGAGACACGGTAATGAGGACACGTAGGTCATATTATTATTCTTCACGGAGACATGGAGATGAAAGCGCTGTAATCATGTCATTATTCTCTCAAGGAGACACGGAGATAAAAGCGCTGAGATCATGTCATAACTCTCTCACGGAGGCGCGGAGGCGAGAAGGGTTCTGGATTCTGATTTAAAACCTTGCATGCGCTTTCTTGCTCTTTCTCTTCTCTTCTCTTTTTTCTTCTCCGTGCCTCCGTGCCTCCGTGTCTCCGTGAGAGACCAGATCATTCCCCCTGCACCACATCGCCTGCGGCAAGGCCGATCCCGGCAATCTCGGCGAATTCCTTGAGCGCGTAGCCGTCGCCGAAGCGGATGCCGCCCTTGATCAGCACCTGCACGGCCGCTTGGGGGTCGCCGAGTGCGGCGCGAATGCCGTTGATGGCGGCCTCGATCGCGGCGGCGGTCAGCTCGCGGTCGTTGAAGCGGATCTGCGCCGCGGTCTCGCCCTCGCCGATGAGGATCTGCACCCCGCGCAACAGCGTCTCGGGGCGATCCTTGAACCGCTGAATCACCGCGAAGGCCTTGTCGGTGGTGTCGATGGAGATCTTCGGCTTCACCAGGTGTGCCGCTTTGGTGTCGTCGATGATGACCCGGTCGTCGCCGACGGCCGTGACCTGGATCTTGGCACTCTTCTCGACCTCGCCGGCCTTGGCGGCGATCAGGATGGTGCAACCCTTGGCGGGGACGGCGAACGGCTCGGCGTAGCGGGTGCCCTCCTTGGGATTGGTCCCGTCGAGGGTATAGCGCATCTCGGCAGGCGGTGCGCAGTGCAACTCGACCTTGCGGGTATCCGCAACCGCGTGGATCTCGTGCCGGATGACCAGGTCCGCGGTCCAGCGGGTCGGCTCGCCGACGCGATATTTGCCGGTGCTGTCGACCGCCAAAAAATAGAGGGTTGCCGCGGTGGTGCGGTAGTCCTCGAGGTCCTGAACCTGCTCGTCCTGCTCGGACACGGCGGCGCTCGTGGCGACATAAACACGGGGGCTGTCGCCGGCATTGCGCGGGGTCAG
>JBGSKP010000628.1:0-17544 GCA_041741175.1 Thiocapsa sp.
GCATGGCCAGCGAGGACATCGGCAATGCCGACCCACGCGCGCTGGACCTGGCGCTCAATGCCTGGGAGGCGCAGGAGCGGCTCGGCTCACCGGAAGGCGAGCTTGCACTGGCCCAGGCGGTTGTCTATCTGGCCTGCGCGGCGAAGAGCAACGCCGTCTATCTGGCCTGGAACGCGGCACTGGCCGACGCGCGATCCTCCGGCTCGCTGGATGTGCCGATCCATCTGCGCAATGCACCGACGAAACTGCTCAAGGAGCTGGGGCACGGCCATGCCTATCGCTACGCCCACGACGAGCCTGAAGGATATGCCGCCGCGGAAACCTATCTCCCGGAAGCGCTGAGCGGACGACGCTATTATCGTCCGGTCGATCGGGGGCTTGAGATCCGTATTCGGGAGAAGCTGGAACGTCTTCAGGCACTGGATGACGCGGCCCGAGCGGCCGGAATGCAGCACGGCCAGACCTAAGTGCGACCGACCTGGCATCGGACCGACCGGGCGACAACGCGACGCATCATTCGATCTATGTTGATTGATTTAGAGCATGGTTATTGAGATGATTTTGCGCTAACCGCGCTGATCATGGCGCGGTCTTTACGTCATGTGTCGACAGTTTCGCGTAACTCCCGGATTCCGCTCGCGGTGAAATGTCGCACCAAGACACCTCAGGAAACGGCACCAACGTGTGTCAAGATCACCAAGGAAACCGCGTCATGTCGAAGGCTCTCCCGCCTGTCTCAAGATTTCTCTTTTCACTGATCTGCGTGCTCGGTCTGCTGATCGCCGCCGACGCGCTGCCGGCTCAAGCGGCGGTCTCCGAGGTGCCGACTGCCTCGCTGGACGTCGCCGAGGCATTGCGCGCGCAGGTCGCACTCGACGGCTGGCTGCGTGTCAGGGTGGAGCTGCATCCTTCAGGATCACTCGAACCGGCCTGGGATGCTGCCTCGATGGCCGCCCTAAACGAGGAGATGCAGCGGACAGTCGAGGATTTGCTGTTTGCCATGCCGCTGGGCAGCTATAGCGGTGTACAACAGGAGGTCGACGGATCGGCTTTGACCCTGAGCGTCGATGCGGCGGGACTGGATGCCCTGCTGGATTCGCCCTGGGTGGCCAATATCGAGGAAAGTGTCGCGAAAGCGAACCTTCCCGCCATGCAGCGGATCGCTGCGGGGAATCGTCACAGCCTGGCCACCAAGCCGGATGGAAGCCTGTGGGTGTGGGGCGACAACCGTTACGGCCAGCTCGGCGACGGCACGCTGATCACGCGCATCAGTCCAATGACCACACTCGGTCAGGTTGCCGGCGTGGCGACGGGATTGGATCACACTCTGGCATTCAAGGTCGACGGCAGTCTCTGGGCCTGGGGCCTGAACAGCTATGGTCAGCTCGGCGACGGCACCACCGCGACCCAAACAACCCCCGTACAGGTTCTCGACAATGTGGTCGGCGCGGCGGCCGGACTGGAGCATACGCTGGCGCTCCAGGGCGACGGCGTACTGTGGGCCTGGGGACGCAACAACTACAGCCAGCTCGGGGACGGCACCACCGCGACGCGTCTGCGTCCGGTCAAAGTCTTGGAGGATGTGAAGGAAGTAACGGCCGGTTGGCTGCATACCCTGGCGCTGAAGACCGACGGGACCTTGTGGGCCTGGGGGACCAACCGCTACAGCCAGCTCGGCGACGGCACCACGATCACGCGCCCGCGTCCGGTTCAGGTCGCGGAGGATGTAGCCGCGGTGACGGCCGGCCGGGGCTACACCTTGGCCCTGAAGGGCGATGGAACGCTCTGGTCCTGGGGTAATAACCCTTACGGTCAGCTTGGAGACGGCACCAAGACCGTTCGCGCGGTTCCTTATCAGGTCTTAAGCTCGGTGGCGAGCGTGGCAACCGGTAATTACCACACCCTGGCCATCACGACCGATGGCAGCCTTTGGGCCTGGGGCCGGAATCAGGCCGGCCAGATCGGCAACGGGGCGGTGATCGACCAGTTGACCCCGGTGAAAGTCATGGAGTCTGTGGCGGGAGTGCAGGGCGGTGCGTCTCACACGCTGGCATTGAAGACCGACGGCAGTCTGTGGGGTTGGGGGGCAAACTTTGCCGGTCAGGTCGGCGACGGCTCTACGACGGGGCGCCGTTTGCCGGTGCGGGTACTCGGGTTCGGCCCGCTCCCGGCGGCGCCTGCCGCGCTCTCGGCGCGTGGGGTCTCCACATCCGCAATCCGTTTGAGCTGGCAGGACAACAGCGCCGATGAGTCGGGATTCCGGATCGAGCGCCGGCAGGCCGCCGGCGTCTGGTCGGAGATCGCCGTGGTCCGGGCCAATGTCACGAATTACGCCGACACGAGCTTGCCGATTGCGACCGAGTACAGCTATCGGGTGCGGGCGTTCAGCGCAGCCGGAATATCCGACTCGTCCAACGAGGCGAGTGCTGTGACGAAGGGGGGGAGCGTCCCGGTGGCGCCGACCGCTCTGGCGGCGACGTCGGTCTCCGAGACCCGGATCAATCTAACCTGGCTTGACAACAGCACCAACGAGTCCGGTTTCCGCATTGAGCGCAAGCGTGCTGTCGCAACGGACACCTGGGCGGAGATCGCCACGGTTGGTCCCGGCGCGACCACCTACTCCGACACCGGGCTGATGGGACTGACGGTCTACCGCTATCGCCTTCGCGCCTACAATTCGGCCGGCAACTCGGCCTACTCGACGATCGCCTTGGCGAAGACGCAGTAGCGCCGCTCCGTCTGCGTCAAGACCGTGATCGGCGATTGACGCGCCGATCGCGGGCCCTGATTGGCCTGGCGTCGGCCCGGTCCTCGCTAACACTGCACTCCAAGCCGTTCTCCGAGCCGGACCTTCTGTCCGGGTGCGAGCCGCTCGTCCCATCGAACGCGACCTGGCTCGAAGAGCAGAATCACGGTCGAGCCCAGATTGAACCTGCCCATCTCCTCGCCGCGCTCGAGCCGAACGGGACGCTGCTCTGTCTGGGCAGCTGCCAGCGCTGATCTTGATGCCGAAGCGGATGTGCGGGCCTTGGTGGGTGTGATCTCACCGGCCCACACCGTCTGAATGCCTCCGACGAAGATGGCGCCCACCAGCACCATTCCCATCTCGCCGGTCAGGGTGTCGAAACCGCAGATTACCCGCTCGTTGCGCGCGAAGAGCCGGGGCACCAGTGCCGCGGTTGCGGTATTGACGCTGAAGAGGTGGCCGGGGACGTGGCGCATCCAGGTCAGACTGCCGCCCAATGGCATGTGGATGCGATGGTAATCGCCTGGCGCCAGATAGAGTGTGGCGAAGCTCCCGCCGGCATAGGCGCGTGCGCGCTCGACGTTTCCGCCCAACAGCTCCTCGACGGTGAAATCGCGACCCTTTGCCTGAATCAGACGACCGGCGTCGATAGTGCCGATCTGGCTGATGGCGCCGTCGACCGGACTGACAATCGCCTTCGGGTCCGGATCCTGTGGCCGTGCATCCGGTCTCAGTGCACGGGTGAAGAAGGCGTTGAAATGCACATAGGCATGCGGATCCGTCTCCGCTGCCTCGCTCATGTCGATCCGATACAGGCGCAGTAGGGTGCGGATTAGGAGGTCCTTGAGCGGACGCCAGCGCACGCGTGCCAGCCGATACATGAGGCCCGACAGAGCGTGCTGCGGAAGGATGTGCTGGGTGGCGACAAAGAGTCGTGCCCCCCAACCGGTCGTCGACCTGGTCATGGTGTCTCCGGCAACAGAATGAATGCGCTGTCATGGATCGCTTTGAGATCCCCCGCCATCGCCGCACCGTCCTGGGTCTCGGGCAGAAACGCGATCACATAGCCGCCGGGACCGATGACGAAGAGCGCCGGGGTGTCCTCTGCGCCCAGGCCGATGCCATCGCGGAAGCGATCGATCTGCTCGGCCGCGCCGCCCACAACCTTGAGTGCGGGCAACAGACCGGTGAAATCCCGCGCAAGGGCGGGCGTCTCCGTGGTGGTGATCAACACGAGCCTCAAGTGTTTATGCAATGCGCGTGCATCCACGACCCGGTTGTACAGATCGATCAGACGTTGCACCGCGAGTTGGCCGGACGCACGGGATAAGTCACCGAAGGCGAGCAGCGTCCAGCCCTGAGAGAGATCTTCCTGGGTGAATGGCCGTCCGAGAGCGTCGCGAAGCTGGACATCCGGTACGTTCGCAGGCGGGCGGATCAACATGCCGGCAATCACCGGGGGTGAGGCGTTGCGCCGCTGGTACTGGTTGCCCCATTGATAGGCCAGCGCGAACAGTGCAATGGCCGCCAGCATCAGAATCAGGCGGACCCAGAGGCGGTGTCGGTTGCGAAGAAACATGCAGTCGGCCTCGTTAGCCCAGGGTGGCGGATTGTGGTTCGTCCAGCGCGCGACGATCAGGGGGCCGGGGACAGGCGTTCGGATTTTGCCGACCAGGGTGTCGGCACCTCGACTGGCGTGTCCACTGGCATGTCGACCGGCATGTCGGGTAGACATCGTCGAGACCAAGCCCCATTAGACACCCGGCGGGTGCGGTGGGTGACGGCTACATCGTCCCGATCGCCGCGGCGCAGTCGTTGCGGTGGTCGATCATACCAATCCGCTACACCGGTGCAGTATAGAGGCCGCCCCGGAGGCGGCTCAAGGCGGCGCCGATCCTCAAACCCTATCCAGAGGACGTGATGATGGGCCATCAGGTTGAGAAGACCGATGTTCAGTGGCAGCAGGAGCTGTCGCCCCAGCAGTATCAGGTGTGTCGGAAGAAGGGCACAGAGCCGGCCTTCACCGGTCCGTACCATGCCTTGAAGGCGGCGGGAACCTATCGCTGTGCCTGTTGCAGTGAGCCCTTGTTCAACTCAAGCGAAAAGTTCGACTCGGGAACCGGCTGGCCGAGCTTCTGGCAGGCGGTATCTCCCGACGCCGTCGTCACCGAAGAAGACAACAGCTATGGTATGCGCCGGACCGAGGCGTTGTGCAGTCGGTGCGGTGCCCATCTCGGCCATGTGTTTCCGGATGGGCCGCGACCGACCGGCTTGAGGTACTGCATCAACTCGGTGTCCCTGGTGTTCGAACCCGAGGCCGAGCCCAAGGCGTAAGCGCGCCGACTCACTCGCTTAGCGACCGCTGACCGCTGGCTTGGCCGGGGAGTCGGCGGCGTTCGAAGGGATGTCGGCAGCGCCCTGCGGCGTCGTGGCGTTCTGCTCGGATGCGGCCTTATCGTCGATCTGCGCCGGATTGTCGGGTTGGCCGGCCCCGATGCCGGATGCCGGTTCCGGGATGATGCCGGGTCCGGTGCCGAGCATTCCGGATGTCGCGCTCTTGTCGGGGAACTGAAAGCGCATCTCGGGCCAGATGGCGAGCCCCTTGGCCGCCGACACAGTCCCGCCCGAGCCTTCATTGACGGCGGTCCCGCTCAGCGCGGTTCGCACGATCACGCTGCTTTCCCCGGTGATGCCAGCAAGCCGTCCGGTCCCGCCCGTAAGTGTGAATTTTCCGGTGCAGGACCCGGGTTCGCCGTTGCAGGTGAACTCGGCGTAGACGAAATCGCCGGTCGGGCTCTCGATGGTGCAGAACCCGTGGCCTTCAAGCTGGTTACTGAGGACGTGGATGATCTGGGTCGAGGGGCAGATGAAGAGTGCCGTGTCGAGAAGGCCTTCTCCATGCTCGATATACATGATGCCTTCGAAGGTGCCGATGAACTGAAGTCTGTCCACTGCGATCTGGTAGAGGTGACCGTTCGCCTCCCATGGGGCGAGAATCTTCGCGGTGCCCTCGTCGGCGCCGGCGGTCGGCACGCCCGGCAGGGCGAGTAGGGCGAGGATGGTCGACTCAATCAGCCTGCGCATCGGTGTCTCCGCAATGACTTGAACGTGGAAGGAGTGCCCGGCGTCACGCCGCCGAGCGTGGTTCGACCCCCGGGGGCTTGGGCACCGGGGCTTGAGCGTACTGCTTGAACGTCCGGATCGGGGCGCCGCGGCGATGGCCAGGATCTTGAGCATCTCCGGCGGGCTTGTGACAGGCATTTGCACGACTCGCCAGGCATTCCTTTCGAGTCGCGTCGTTGGTCGTCCCCAGCGCAGAGTCTACCCCAGCTACACCCTGAGTCAGTCAGATCGAGGCCGGGATCTGAAAAGTCCAGTGTTCCGCTATCTGAGGCGGTCGAAATCGCCTACCATCGTGCGCCATTGATGGAGCAGCAGCCACGACAGAGCCGACGATGACTCCCGAGGAGATCCCAACCAAGCGACCGGAGCACAGCCGTGACGCGGGTGCGGCGAAGCTGCTCCTGGGCTGGCGCGAATGGATCGCGCTCCCGCAGCTCGGGTTGACGCTGGTGAAGGCCAAGGTGGATACAGGCGCGCGGACCTCGACCCTGCATGCCTTTTATGTGGACAGCTTCCGTCGCGGCGGCGAGCGCTATGTCCGTTTCGGCGTCCATCCCATTCAGAGACGCACCGATATCGTGGTCCACGGCGAAGCGCTGTTGGTCGATCAACGCCGGGTCACGGATTCGGGCGGACACCGCGAGGATCGTTTCGTGATCCAAACCCCGGTCGTGCTCGCCGGGAGGGAGTGGCTGATCGAGGTGACTCTCACCAATCGCGAGACCATGCTGTTTCGCATGTTGCTCGGGCGCACCGCACTTGCAGGACAGGCCCAGGTCGATCCGGGGCGCTCGTTTTTGACCGGACGTGTCGAGCGACCCTGGGAGCGCTACGGTTAGGCGCACCGACCATGAACTCTGTCTAAGGCCCGCCCGTTTCAGGTCGGCAAGCCCGCCGGCGGCGCCTCGCCCATCTCCTCCCAATCAAAGCGGGGCAGGTGGTCGAAAACGCCGCGGATGCCATCGTTCCAACTGCGCGAAAGTGAGCGCAGCGCGGGTGAGTCGGCGGTCAGTTTGAGTCGGTGCGAGAGTGTCAGGCTGTCCTTGGAGTAGATGGCAACCTCGAACGGCGGTCCGACCGTCACATTGGATCGGGAGGTGGCATCGAGCGACACCACGCAGAGTCGGGCGGCGTTTTCCAACGATAGACCGGGCTCGGCGATGCGGTCCAGAGCCGGCTTGCCGTATTTCGTTTCACCGATCTGCAGGTAGGGAGTCTGCGGCGAGGCCGAGAAATAGTTACCCTGCGGATAGATCAGGTAGAGACCATGCTGCTGCCCTGCGATCTGCCCGCCGAGGATGAGTGTGGTCTCGGCGCTGACGCCGCTCTGGCGCAGCGCAGGGCCATGATCGCGCTGTACCCCGACGCTGACACGCCCCACGTAGTCGGCGGCCTCGAACAGATAGCGGGCGTTGAGCAGATCGATCTGGGAGCGATCCCAGCTCGCATTGGCCACCATCCCCTCGTTGCGCGGCTGATCCAGATCGCGCCTGATGCGGTTCAGGACCTCTTGCGTGGTCGCCAGATTGCCGGCGGACATCAGAATAAAGATCCGATCCGGCGCGGGTTGGAAGACGTGCAGCTTGCTGAATGTGGTGACATAGTCGACCCCGGCATTGGTGCGGGAGTCGGAGGCCATCACCAGACCCTCGTCGAGGGCGAGTCCGAGGCAATAAGTCATCGTGTCGGTAACTGTCCGGTCGTGTGTGTCGGATCGGACCCGGATCGGGCCGCGTTCGCACGGGCGCGGTCGGCGCGTGAGTCGGATCCAGGTTGGTCGTCGACCCCGGCCGACCTCTTGCGATGCGCCGATAGACGGCGTGGCCCTGCGTCCAGCATACTCCAACCGTAACGTTTCGCGGTCGATCCCCGGCGGATTCGGGGTCGCGGACGATCCATTCCCACGACACCTGGTCTGCGAGCGAGTGACATGAGTATCGACTGGAAGGCCTATCCACGTGACGGTTTCTACGACGAACTTGTCGACGCGCCAGGGCGAGGGCATACCGCGATTGCCGGCCTGCTCGCCGATCTGGAGGCGCTCGGATCCGATGAGCTGGTGGCGCGGCAGGAGGCGGCCGATGTCTCGATCAAAGAGATGGGGATCACCTTCACGGTCTACTCGGAGGAGGGCGGTGCCATCGATCGAACCTGGCCCTTCGACATCATCCCGCGCATCATTCCACAAGTGGAGTGGGAACGTGTGGATGCCGGCCTGCGCCAGCGTGTGCAGGCACTGAACCTCTTCATCGACGATCTCTATCACGACCAGAAGGTCATCAAGGACGGTGTTTTCCCGGCGGAGGTCCTCGCCAAATCCGTGAACTTTCGCCCGCAATGCGTCGGCGTCCAACCCCCCCTGGGGATCTGGGCGCATATCTGCGGCTCGGATCTGGTGCGCGATGCCGACGGCATCATCTATGTGCTGGAAGACAACCTGCGGGTCCCATCGGGTGTGTCCTACATGCTCGAGAACCGGCTGGTTACTAAACGTGTCCTTCCCGAGCTGTTCGAGCATTATGCGCCCCTGCCGGTCGACGATTATCCCTCGCAGCTCTTCGATACCTTGGCGGCCTTGTCGCCCCGTCCAGCCGACTATCCGGCGGTGGTCGTCTTAACGCCCGGCATTTACAACTCGGCCTATTTCGAGCATTCCTACCTGGCGCAGCAGATGGGCTGCGAGCTGGTCGAGGGACGCGATCTCTTCGTCGACACGGACGACTGTGTCTACATGCGCACGGTCGACGGGTTGGCGCGGGTGGATGTGGTGTATCGGCGCATCGACGATCTGTTTTTGGACCCCGAGGCATTTCTGCCCGATTCCGCGCTTGGCGTGCCCGGTCTGATGCGGGCCTGGAAAGCCGGCAATGTCGCCTTGGCCAACGCGCCGGGCGCCGGGGTGGCCGATGACAAGGTGGTGTACTCGTTCGTTCCGGAGCTCATTCGCTATTATCTGGACGCCGAGCCCATCATCCCGAATGTGCCGACCTACCGTTGCATGGAGCCCGACGCACTGGCCTATACCCTGGAGCACATGGAAGAGATGGTGGTAAAGCCGGCGAACGAGTCCGGCGGATATGGCATGCTGGTGGGGCCGGCATCGACCAAGGCAGAGCGCGAGCAGTTCGCCGCGCTCGTCAAGAAGGATCCGCGCAACTACATTGCCCAGCCGGCCCTGAAACTCTCCACGGTGCCGACCATCATCGGGTCGCGACTGGAGCCCAGACATGTCGATCTGCGTCCCTTCATTCTCTCGTCCGACCGCCAGCAGGTGACCATGGGCGGCTTGACGCGGGTGGCGATGCGCAAGGGCTCCCTGGTGGTGAATTCATCCCAGGGCGGGGGGAGCAAGGACACCTGGGTCGTGCCCGAGCCGGCGCAGCTCAGCGAATGAGCCGCCGGGCTCCCGGCATGCATCGAAGCGAATTCTTTTGAGCATCGAGGTCGGATCACATGCTCTCGCGAGTGGCTGAAAATATTTACTGGATGGCGCGCTATGTCGAGCGCGCGGAGAATACCGCCCGCATCGTCGCGGTCAATGCCAATCTGCTGCTGGACCTACCCAAGGGTATCGCCCCCGGTTGGCGTCCACTGGTTGATATCACGGGGGCGAACGCACTCTTCGAAGAGCATTACAAGGACTATGGCGAGCGCCAGGTGGTGCGCTTTCTGATCGGCGACGAGCGCAATTCCGGCTCGATCCTCACCGCCCTGGTGGCGGCGCGCGAGAACTGCCGCACCATTCGCGACTTTGTCCCGCGCGAGGTCTGGGAGCTGCTCAACGAGATCTATCTCTTCGCCCGCGAGGATCTCTCCAAGGGCATGACCAAAGGTGGACGCCACGCCTATCTCAAGCGGGTGATCCAGGGCGCACAGAACATCACCGGCCTGCTCTCGGGAACCATGCTCCACGATCAGGGTTACGATTTCCTGCATCTGGGGCGATTCCTCGAACGCGCGGACATGACGACCCGCATCATCGACGTGCGTTCAGCCAACCTGCTGCCCGAGGAGACCTCCGACCTGCGACCCTTCGAAACGATTCAATGGGTCAGTGTGCTCAAGTCCATGACGGCTTATCAGGCGTATCGGCGCAGCGAGCAGGTGCGCGTGCTGCGTGGTCCGGTGTTGCGCTTTTTATTCCAGCACGATTCCTTCCCGCGCTCGGTCAACCACTGCGCCGAGTCGTTGCGCACCAGCCTCTCGAAGCTGCCGCGCAACGATTCGGCCCTGCGTGTTGCCGGGCGCTTCAAGCGCAATGTCGAAGGCACCGAGCCGCGTCGACTCAATCAGCAACAGCTGCATGCCTTCATCGATGATCTGCAGGTCGGGATCGGCGAGTTGCATCAGGAGATTGCCCGCACCTGGTTCCCGCCGCCGCTGCCCTCCGCCCACCAGTCGCAGACGCAGGATTGATGTAGCGCTTTTGTGGACCCCGGTTTTCAATACAGTCTAAACGCTTGCAGCATGAACGCCGCGTATCACGCGGTCGGGAGCAGACCTTGAGCTCGGATCCTCTGGCGGTGGTCGAAGCCTACCTCGCTGCCCAGGCGGCACGCGACTTCGCTACGATGAGAGGGTTGCTCGCGGATCAGGATTTTTGTTTCCGCAGCCCGATCGCGGCATTCGATCGGGCCGAAGACTTCGTTGAGTATGCCGCAATGTCGAGCGGGATCATCATCGACAAACAGGTCCGCAAGGTCTTTGTGGCAGGTGCCGATGTCTGCCATGTTCTGACGTATCGCATCCAGATCTCGGAGAAGCTATCCGTCGAGGTCGCTCAGTGGTCGCAGGTCAAGGCAGGCCGGATCCAGCGCATCGAGACGATCTTCGACGCCTCCGCTTACCGCTCGCTGTTCCCGGGTGAGGAACCGGTCGGCTGAGACCGCTCCGGCGTCGGCAGCCAGCGCTGCAACGTCTCGCTCAGATTGGCCAGCTTGACCGGCTTGGCCAGATAGTCGTCCATTCCCGCGGCGAGACAGGCGTCGCGATCGCCGGTCATCGCATTGGCTGTCATGGCGATAATGGGTGTGCGCGCACGCCGCTCCTGCCGTTCCTGCTCCCGCCACTGGCGGGTCGCCGCAACGCCGTCGAGGATCGGCATCTGCATGTCCATCAACACCGCGTCGAAGTGCTCGCCGTTCAGGCGCGCTAGCGCTTCGGCACCGTTTTCGACCAGTTCGGGCTCGATCCCGAGCTTCTTCAGCATGCCGCAAGCCACCTTTTGGTTGACCGGGTTGTCCTCGGCGAGCAGGACGCGCCCCTGCAGACGCGGCTCCTGCCCCGGAGGCTCGGTGCGCTCTGCCGCTGGCCGGGGCGGGTCGCCTTGAAACAGCACTTGCACAATTGCATCGCGCAGCAGATCGCGGCGCACCGGTTTGCTCAGAATGATAGCCACCGGATCGATGCCGTCATCGGATCTCTCAGGTCGGCCCACCGAGGTCAACAACAGCAACCGGGTTGACGCCAGCGTCGGGCTTGAGCGAATCAGGCGCGCCAGCGTCAGGCCATCCATCTCGGGCATCTGCATGTCCAGGATGGCGACCTCGAAGGGTCGCCCACCGGCATCGGCCGCGGTCAGATGCGCGAGCGCCGTCGCCCCGTCGGCAACCGCGTCATAGGCGACGCCCCAGCCCCTGAGATAGTGGCCGAGGATCTCCAGATTGGTCGCGTTGTCGTCCACACAGAGGATTCGCCGGCCCGCGAGCAGTGCGCCGCTCTGCAGCGGGATCGCATTCTGTTGCCGCTCCAACGGCAGGCGGATGCGAAAGCGCGAGCCCTCGCCGAAGGTGCTCTGGACCTCGATGCGCCCGTCCATCAGCTCGACCAGATCCTTGCTGATCGTTAGTCCGAGACCGGACCCACCAAAGCGTCTGGTGGTTGATCCGTCGGCCTGTACGAACGGCCTGAAGAGACGGGCGAGCTGCTCGGGCGTCATGCCGATACCCGTGTCCGTGATGTCGAAGCAGAATGCATGGCGTGCCCCGTCCTCGCCGCAGTCCTCGATGCGCAGCTGCACCTCGCCGGACAGCGAGAATTTCACCGCGTTGCCCAGGATGTTGGTCAGCACCTGCCGCAGGCGGTGCGGGTCACCCCAGACGCGCGTGTGCAGTTGCGGCGAGACGAAACAGATCAGCTCGATCTCTTTCGTGCGGGCGCTCGCCGTGAAGAGGTCGGTGACCTCCTCGGCGAGCCGTCCGACATCGAACGGGATATGTTCCAGCTCCAGGCGTCCAGACTCGATCCGGGAGAAATCAAGGATGTCGTTGATGACGTTGAGCAGGCTCTCGGCGGAGGTATGGGCCACGTTCACCAGCGCCATGTCGTCAGCGCTCAACCGTCCGTGCGAGAGCATCTCCAGCGTGCCGAGCACGCCGTTCATCGGCGTACGGATCTCGTGACTCATATTGGCGACGAACTGACTCTTGGCGATGCTTGCCGATTCGGCCTGCTCCTTGGCGATGACCAGTGCCGCCTCGGTGACACGGCGTTCAGCGATCTCGTGCTCCAGATCACGGTTCAGTCCGGCGATCCGCTCTTTTTCCTGAGTCAGGTTTGCGACCAGGTCCAGATTAGCGTGCCGCAGCTCCAATGACTGTCTCAG
Organism: Thiocapsa sp.; assembly: GCA_041741175.1. Lineage (GTDB taxonomy): Bacteria > Pseudomonadota > Gammaproteobacteria > Chromatiales > Chromatiaceae > Thiocapsa. The sequence continues at coordinate 12,474 of JBGSKP010000628.1, forward strand.
GGTGCGATGATAGCGTCCGGCATTCAGCCACATGAAGACGGCGAAGAGGGCGATGAGGCCGACGAAGGTGAAGCTCAGCTCGTCGCCAATCACCAGCATCCGAAGGGTGAAGGGCACCAGGGCGCCGAGCATATAAAGCCGATAGGCCGGCAGCGAAGCGCTCAGGCTGGGGATCGCCCCGGCGACCATCCCCGAGATGACGAAGCCGAGGAAGACCTGATAGGTCAGCACGTGACCCGGCAGCAGGAAGACCGAAAGACCCCAGGCGAGTCCTGTCGCGGCGGCTCCCACGGTGAATCGGCGCGTCCATTCGTTCGGTGTGACAGCTGTCTCAATGCGCCGATAGTGAACCAGTGACAGGGAGCGCGCGATCAGGATCACGACCAGTGCGCTAAACCAGATCCAGGCCCCGATCGGATAGGCGACGAGGCTCATCGCGGCGGCTACCAGCAGGGCGTTCGCCGCGGTGATAAGCAGACTGGCGGGGAGCTGATCGAATAACAGCCGGGCGAGGTCCGCCTCGATCAATACATCCGTTGCGGGGTCGCGCGGCGGGCCTTTACCACGAAGAGGCATCCGGGTTCAGCCTGCGGTTGAATCGATGAGCCGGCCCGAGGTCTCGGGCGCGTCAAGTGCGCGGGCCAGATCGCGCAGTGTCATGCCGCCGAGCGATTCATCGATGGCCTGGTCGATACTTTGCTCGATCCGTCCGATCTCCCCGTCGGGCAGGGTGCCGCGACAGCCGCTTTCGTGCTCTTCGAAACAGCGCACGGCATCGAGCATCGATTTGACCGAGATCCCCTCCGGCGAGCGGGCAGGAACGAAGGTCGGCGGGTCACCGATCGTTCGAATCACGAATCCCTCCTGTTCCAGTACGGTCAACATGCGTTCTGCATTCGTGCGGGGCACATCGAGTGCGCGCGCAAGCTCCTCGCCGCACCAGGGCGTCTCGCCCGCAGCGTAGCGGCGTGCAATCTGCCCGGCCAGAATCAGGGCGAGCCGCTCGCGTTGCCGGTTGCTCAATTGCAACTCGCGTGAGCGGATTGTCAGGTATTCAGGATGCTGATGATAGAAGGCGATACTCGCGCCGACCAGGAGAATGAGCCAGGCAATATAAATCCAGATCATGAAGAGGATCAGAATGGCGAGGCTAGAATACACCGCCATAAGGCGCGTCGAACTCGCCATGAAATAGGCGAATACCCCGCCGATGACCTCCCAGAGCAGCCCGGCGATCAGTGCGCCGACAATCGCCGAGGCGAGCTGAACCCGCGTGTTGGGGACGAACACATAGAAAAAGCCGAAGGTCACGCAGATCATCAGATACGGTCCGAGCTGTCCGAGCGTCTCCCAGAGTTCTCCGAATGGCTTGGTTGAGATGATGGCCTGAACGAGCGGGTTTCCGCCGAGCGATGCCGAGAGTCCGACGGCCGAGACGAAGAGCACCGGCCCGACCAGAATGACGCTCAGGTACTTGCTGAAGCGTTGCGCAAACGAGCGTTGTTTGGAAACGCGCCAGGTAAAGTTGAAGACCTGCTCGATCTTCTGGACCAGCGAGATCACTGTGTAGATGAGCATGGCGAGTCCGACTGAACCCAGCACCCCGACGCGCATGTTGTCGACAAAGGCAATGATTTGATTGGTGACCTGGATGCCGCCCTCGCCCATTGGGGCGAGCGCGTTCAGCAGCAGCGGCTCAAGCTGGTTGTGCACGCCGAAGCCCTTCAGGGCGGAGAACGTCACCGCCAACAGCGGGACTAGTGCCAGAATAGTGGTGTAGACCAGACTCATCGCCTGAAGCGACAGATAGCCTTGTGTCAGGTCGCGCACGAGTGCGTAGATCAAGCGGCCGAGCCAGATGGGTAGCGCCTGCCAGCGCGGCATCGTCTCGATCGGACGGCCCCAGAGCAGCGCGTCGAGACGCTCGGACACGTGCAAAGCTTGTTTCATAGGCGCTCTGTCGCGGAGGATTCGGGTGGCAAGCGCGGGCGAACGCGGTTGCGCGATTATAGCGACTCGTCGATCCCTGGCTGCTTGTTTTGGGGCGGCCTGTCGCGGGTTGAAGCCTGCCCGGCGTCTCTCCATATCTAAACGGTCGGGTCTTCGACAGGCGTCGGCACCCGTCGCGACGGCCCGATACGGCCAGTCCACGGCATCCGCTTCATCACTCTACGGGTCACAATCCATGCGTCGTCCGTACAACCTTTTCGGGGCTTGTGCCTTGCTTGTCTCGTCCGCCGGCTTTACCGCGGACGCACCCCAGACCCTGACAGCGCTCTCCGGGGAGGTCCGGGCGCCAGCGTTCGACCTTCTGGGACCGGTCGGTGAGCCCCAGCGTCTCGCGGACCATCTGGGCAAACCCGTGATCCTGAACTTCTGGGCGACCTGGTGCCCACCCTGCCGCGCCGAGATGCCGTCCATGCAGCGTGCCCATGATCAGGTCGCCGACGAGGGCATCGCGGTGATTGCCGTGAATGTGGGTGAAGATGCCGAAACCGTCTCGCGTTTCCTGACCGAGACGCCGGTCGATTTTCCGATTCCTCTGGATCTCGACTCCGCGGTGGTGCAGAGCTATCCCGTCAAAGGTTTGCCCACCACCTTCGTGATCGACCCAAGCGGTCGTTTGGTCTTCAGCGCCGCCGGCGAGCGCGAATGGGACGATCCGGGTCTGCTCGATCAGGTGCGTGCGCTGAAAGTCGGACCCTAGACTTCCTTCCGCGACGCCGGTCGGCAGCGCAGCGCGGAATCGGTTCGGGTCAATCCTGCGCAATGCCGCGACGACCCTCGCATCGCTCAGACCGTCCAGGGCCGCGGCGAAATCAAAGCGGTGAACGGCATCGGAGATGATCGCATACTGCTCTGCCAAACCCGCGCCGAGCCGGGTCGCGTGCTCGGTTAGGAGTTGACTGCCGCCGAAATCGTCGTCGCTCAGGCTCCGGGCTCGCAGGTGTCGCATCACCTCGGGGATCACCGGGAGGTGGTCGGCGCACAGACCGCTCCGCAACGGCTTCGGCGGCACGACGATGCACCTTCGAGCTGCTTTACGATGATTTAACGCCGACGCGCACCGGTCGATATAGCCGATTTACGCGCGATCGCCTTAAGCTGTCCACTCATTGACCTGCCGCCGAGCCTGGCACTTCATGGACATCGCCCTCCTGCTAATCGTGATCGCGCTTACTGGCTACCTGCTGTTTGCCCTGATCCATCCCGAGCGGTTTTAGCCCGTGATGATGATCATGGCGATCCTCGGCATCGTTATCCTTCTGAGCCTCTTCGGGCTCTGTTTCCTCTTCGTTGACTGGGTGGATCGGCTATGAACGAGGTGTTCTTGGTCTACGCCGTCGTCTTGCTCCTGGCTTGGCCGCTGGGCGGCTACCTGGCGTTGGTCCATGCATCCGCTCCCACACCGCTGGATCGGGTGTTCGGGCCCTTGGAGCGCGTCCTCTATCGCGCCATGGGGGTCGACCCAGCCGTCCGGATGGGTTGGCCCTCCTACGGCAAGGCGCTGCTCGAGCTGCACCTGGTCGTCGTCTTGATCGCCTTTGCGATCCTCATGCTGCAAGGCTGGCTGCCGCTCAACCCGGACGGGATCCCCGGCATGGACTGGGACCTGGCGCTGCACACCACGGCCGCCTTCATCACCAACACCAACCAGCAGCATTATGCGGGTCAGGCGCAGCTCTCCTATTTCGCGCAGCTCTTCGCCGTGGTCGCCATGCAGGTGATCACGCCCGCGGCGGGGATCGCGGCACTGGTCGCCATCCTGCGGACCCTACTCGGGCCGGAGGGCGCGCAGGTGAGAACGGCATCAGGCGAGGTCGCGGTCGGGCACTTTTATGTCGATCTGGTGCGAACCATCGTTCGCCTGCTCCTGCCGCTGGCATTCGTAACGGCGCTGCTGCTTGCCTGGCAGGGTGTCCCGAGCACCTTCGAGGGGGCGCGGGTGATCCAGTCCCTGGATGAAAGCGCCGTCGCCGAGCAGCGCATCCCGGTCGGCCCGGTCGCGCCAATGGTGGCGATCAAGCAGCTCGGGACCAACGGCGGCGGCTGGTACGGCGCCAACAGCGCGGTGCCGATGGAGAACCCCACGCCCGTTTCCAACCTCGTCGAGACGGTCGCGATCCTGCTCATCCCGGTCGCACTGTTGGTCACGGCCGCGTATCTGACCGGGCAACGACGCCTCGCCCTGTCCATCTTCGCGGTCATGCTGGTGCTCTCGGCGTCTTTGACCGGCCTGACGATCTGGTCGGAGAACCAGCCGAATGCTGCCTTCGTCGGTATCGCCGCGGAGGGGCCGAACCTCGAGGGCAAAGAGGTTCGCTTCGGCGCGACCGCCACGGCGCTCTGGGGCAGCCTCACCACCCAGACCTCCAACGGCTCGGTCAACGGCATGCATGATTCCTTCAATCCATCGGGCGGGCTCGCGACCCTGATGGGCATGTTCATCAATGCCACCTTCGGCGGCGTCGGGGTCGGTCTGATCAACTATCTGCTCTTCCTCCTGTTGGCCGCCTTTCTCGGAAGTCTGATGGTGGGGCGATCGCCCGAATTCCTCGGCCGACCCATCGAGGCGAAGGAGATGAAGCTGATCTCGATCGCGCTCTTGTTGCAGCCGCTCTTGATCCTGTCCCTAACCGCGGTGGCGGTAACGGTTCCCGGCTTGGCGCAGACCTCCAATCCCGGTTTCCACGGCTTGAGCCAGGTCCTCTACGAATACACCTCGGCCTATGCGAACAACGGCTCGGGCTTCGAAGGCTTGGGCGACGACACGCCTTGGTGGAACATGAGCTGCGCCCTCGCCCTGATCCTCGCCCGCTTTATTCCCATCCTGGCCCCGCTCGCGATTGCCGCCGCAATGGCCGGGAAACGGGTCGCGCCGACCACCTCGGGGAGTCTGACCGTGGCCACACCCACCTTTGCGGTCCTCACCCTGGGGGTGATCCTGATGTTCGCACTCTTGAGCTTTTTTCCGGCACTCGCCCTCGGCCCCGTGGCCGAGCAGCTCGGGCTTGCGCCATGAGCAGCCTGTCGCGGCAGCCGGACGACACCATGACCTCGGTCCTGCGCA
>JBGSKP010000629.1:0-4156 GCA_041741175.1 Thiocapsa sp.
GTGCAGGCCTGCCCATGTGGGTTGGTGCCGCTCGACATGGCCGCGCATACCCGCGCCGGCGACCTGGAAGGCGCCGTGCGTCTGGGACTGATGGACTGCATTGGCTGCGGCTCCTGCGCCTATGTCTGTCCGGCGCATATCCCGCTGGTGCAGTTCTTCAACTATGCCAAGGGCGAGATGGCCGCCCGTGGACGCGCCAAACAGAAGCTCACCGAGACCAAGCGGCTCGCCGAGCAACGCACTGCGCGGATGGAAGCACTCAAACAAGCCAAGCGCGAGGCCATGGCCAAACGCAAACGCGAGGCCGATGCCCAAAAGGCCACGGCACAGCCGACTGCGACACAACCGGCCGGTGCCGTGGAGGCCTGAGATGCAGATCGAAACCCCATCGACCACAGCCGGCCCCTACGCCCACGCCCACACCAGCATCCAGCGCACCATGGGCCTGGTGATGCTGGCCCTGTTCCCGGCAACACTGTTCGGCTTCTGGCAGTTCGGTTGGCCGGCAATCTTTCTCTTCTTCGCCACGCTGGGTACGGCCCTGCTCGCCGAGTCGGTCTGTCTGCGGATCGCCGGGAAACCTCAGCGCGCCCACCTTCTCGACGGCTCCGCCCTATTGGCCGGTTGGCTGCTGGCCGTCAGTCTGCCGCCCTGGGCGCCCTGGTGGATCGGCGCCATCGGGGCTGTCATTGCCATCGTGGTCGCCAAGCAGGTCTTCGGCGGGCTCGGACAGAACCTCTTCAATCCAGCCATGGTGGCGCGCGTCGCCCTGTTGATCTCCTTCCCGCTGGAGATGACGGGCTACGTGCAGCCCATGCCGATTTTCTCGGCCGATGCGCCCGGATTTCTGCAGGGCGTCGCGATCAGTCTGGGCCAGCCGGGGTTCGATGCGGTGAGCGGCGCAACCCTGTTGAGCCATGTCCGGACCGAGCTGAGTCAGGGTCTTAGCCTGTCCGAGATCCTGCCCGACCTGGGATACCTGTTTTCGGGTGCCGTCGGCACCATCGCCGGCAGCATGGGCGAGACATCCGCCCTGCTGATCCTGCTCGGCGGGCTCTTCCTGCTCGCCAAACGCGTCATCACCTGGCACACGCCGGTCGCCATGATCGGCAGCCTCGCGATCCTGGCAACCCTGATGAACCTCTACAACCCCGATCAGTACGCCGGCGCGCTCTATCACATCGTCTCGGGTGCAACTCTGTTGGTGGCTTTCTTCATCGCGACAGATCCGGTCACCTCGCCCGTCTCCAAACTCGGTCAGATCATCTTCGGGGCAGGCTGCGGCGCTCTGGTCTATGTCATCCGCACCTGGGCCGGCTACCCCGAGGGTGTCGCTTTCGCCATCCTGCTCATGAACGCTTGTACCCCGATGATCGACCATTACATCCGTCCGCGCGTCTATGGCCGTGACCGTCGCGGCACGCCGATCGACTATGCAGACAACGCCGAGATCCGCCGATGAGCACCGTCGCCGAACCCAGCTATCGCAAACGCATCGGCTATCAGGCCGGTTTGCTTGGCGGTTTCACCCTGATCGCCGCGGCCCTGCTGGTCATGGGTGATCTGTCGACGCGCGAGACGATTGCACTGCGCCAGGCAGAAGATCTGAAGGCATCGCTTTCCGAGGTGATCCCCCCGGCGATCCACGACAACGATCTGCTCGCCGCGCCACTGGCCCTCGAAGGCCCGGATGGCGCACCCCTGATCGTCTATCGCGCATTACAGGGCGAGCAGATGACAGGGCTCGCCTATCGAATCAACGGGGTCGGCTATGCCGGAGAGATGGAGTTGTTGCTCGGCCTCGATGCCACCGGAAAGGTCTTAGGGGTGCGTGTGCTTTCGCATGCCGAGACCCCGGGGCTCGGGGATAAAATGGAGATCGCCAAAGGCGACTGGATCCTCTCTTTCAATGGCCTGAGCCTGGGCGATCCGCCGGCTGAGCGCTGGGCGGTCAAGAAGGACGGCGGGGATTTCGATCAGTTCACGGGCGCGACCATCACGCCACGCGGCATCCTCGCGGCGTTACGCGAGGGTCTGGACTTCTTCGCTGAACACCGCGATAGACTAACCGCGCCGGCGGTCGTTCAGGCCGCTTCCGCAGAGCGCCCGTCGGTCCCATGAGTGGCCGACAAAGCGCTCTTCCGGCCGGTAAACACCTGAGCCCCATGGCCGACCGGGCGCCAGGCATCGCAATGCATGACGAGACACCGAGGTTCCGATGAAGACAGCGACAGACAGCCCGGATCGCACGCAATGGGGCAAGATCGCCCGCGACGGTTTCTGGGACAACAACGTCATCCTGGCCCAATCGCTGGCTTTGTGTCCGCTGCTTGCTGTCACCGGGACGGCGACCAATGGACTCGGTATGGGACTGGCCACCACTGCTGTGCTGGTCGCCTCCGGACTGCTGATTTCCATGTTGCGCGGCCTCATCACGCCGGAGGTTCGCATCCCGGTGTTCGTGCTCATCATCGCCGTGCTGGTCACACTGGTGGATCTTGGTCTGAACGCCTGGCTGCATGATCTGCATAAGGTCCTGGGTCTCTTCATACCTTTGATCGTGACGAACTGCGCCATCCTGGGTCGCGCCGAATCATTCGCCTCGCGCAACCCTGTCATCCCGGCGGCTTTTGATGGACTCATGATGGGTGTGGGCTTCACCTTCGCACTGGTCCTGCTCGGCGCGATCCGCGAGATCATCGGCAGCGGAACCCTGTTTGCGAATGCCAATACCTTGCTGGGCGAGGGCATGGCCTTCCTGGAGCTGACCTTGATCCCCGACTACCGCGGATTCCTGCTCGCCGTACTACCGCCGGGCGGCTTCCTCGCACTCGGTTTCCTGCTCGCAGGTAAGCGCCTGATCGATGCGCGCCTCGCGAGGAGTACGGCCGGGCAAACGGCCGCATGCCCAACCTGAGCACTCGGCATGAGTTGTCCGTGCCTGATCGCGTGATCCGGGCGCGGGCTTTGCCAAATCGACGGCGAGGAGCTCAGGCACCTCCGCGCGCAAACGCCTGAACATCACAGGGGATCCAGCACATGCATATCGGCGTCGCCTACGCAGACAAATTCAAGCAGACCTGGCTGAAGCTCGATGTCCCGGACGGAAGCACCGCCCGCGAGGCAATTGAGCGCTCCGGTCTGCTAACACAATTTCCCGAGATCGACCTTGCCGAAAACAAGATCGGCATCTTCGGGCGGCTCGTGAAGCTCGACACCTACCTGAGCGACGGTGACCGTGTCGAGATCTACCGTCCGATCACAGCGGATCCGGAAACAGTCGAACGTCGGGATCAGTAGGCGGCCCCGAACACGTTCGACTCAGCAAACGTGCAATCCAGCGCCGACCGAAAGGCGCCCGTATCGATGCGACAGTCGTCCCGATCAGGGAGCCTGGAGCAGCTCACGATACAGGGCGAGGTTTCCTTCCACCATGGTGTCGATGGAGAATTCGCGGGCCATGAGGGCCTGTCCGCCCGCGCCCAGTGCGTGGCGACGCGCCGGGTCGCCGAGCAGCGTGTCGATGGCTGATTCAAGCGCATGAACATCGCCTGGCGGGACCAGCAGGCCGTTCTCGCCGTCGCGAACGGCCTCGGGGATGCCACCGGCGCGGCTGGCGATGATGGGCACGCCGGCGCAGGCGGCCTGAAGCAGGGAGACGCCGAGCCCCTCCATGCGGGCCGGATGGACCACCAGGTCAAGACACGGCAGCACCTCGGCGAGATCATCGCGGAAGCCAGCGAGTCGGACCCGGTCGCTTAACCCGGCACGCTCGATCAGCGTCTGCAAAGTCTCGCCAAGCGGTCCCTTCCCGAAAAACAGCACACGCAGGCTCGGGTAACGCTCCACCAAAGGGGGCAGTGCATCAAGCAGGTCACCGTGACCTTTGCGTGGAATGAGTTGCGCGATGACGCCGATCAGCAGAGCCTCTTCGGGCACGCCGAGCCGACCGGCGATCATCCGGCGCGCGCAGGGCCGGGCATAGGTCTGCAGATCCACCGCGCTGCGGATCACCCGTAGCCTCGCTGCCGGCAGTCCCTCGGCGCGCAGCACGGCGCCGATGCCTTCGGAGATCGCGACCACCCGATCGAACAGACGATACTTGAGCGCCACCACCCAGCGCGGCTCGGGGTTGTCGACGCGGCGCGTATGGATC
>JBGSKP010000630.1:0-4037 GCA_041741175.1 Thiocapsa sp.
TCCAGCCGGTCATGGCCGCCTGGTCGCGCACGGCAGCAGCGGCCTGCATGCGCATCAGCAACGGCAGGTCCAGGCAGGCCAGGCTGGTGCCGACCTGGTTGGCCATCCAGTCATGCAGGTCGTCGGCGTCGCGAATCCAACCGCTCTCGACCGCCCATTCGATCCCTTGGGAGTAGGTGAAGGCGCCGATCGGCAGCGTTGGGCTGACCAGATGGATCAGCCGCAACAGCGCCATCGTCTCCTCAGTGGTGGTGCACATGCGGCGGATCGTCGGCCGCATGACCGCCGTAAGCCCCGGACTCCGGCTCGAAGGCCGAGTCGATCAGGGTCACCCTGAGTCCCAGTCCACGCACCAGCTCGTCGAGCACCTGATCATGTCGGTAGCTCAGTCGGCCCGGCTCGATCTGCAAGGGGACATGCCGGTTGCCGAGGTGATAACAGGCCCGCGCCAACAGGAGCGGATCGGTGCTCTGCACACAGGAAAGGGGCTCGGGCGCTGCAATGATGCGGGCGACCAGGCCGTCTTCGGCGATCAATCCGTCCCCATGATGTAGGGCGCTCCCGCGCGGCAGAAACAGCCCGGCCTCGCGGCCGTCGTCAAGCATGACGCGCAGCCGGCAGCGCGTGCGTTGCTCCAGCGTGAGTGTCAGGGTGACATCCGCCGGGATGGGTTCGGTGGTTGCACGGACGAAGCGAATCAAGGGTTCGGACTGGGGCACGTCTAGAATCCCGGTGCTGGTCAAGGGAACGAACCACGCGCTTGGCGTGCATCGCGGTCGCATGCAAAGCGTCATGCCCGCAGAGGATGCGCGAAGTCGCCGGCACCCGCAAGCCACACGGCCGGGTCAGGATGACGAGGCGTCCTGGATCACCTGACCGTCGTCTGTCTGCAGCGTGATCGGCGGCAGATCTCCGGTCTCCGGATGGACCCGGATGTCGCCGACAGCGATCTGGATTTCAACCCGCTCCCACTCGCCCGCAACGACCCCGAGGGCGACGAGCGTGTCCTTTTCGGTAAAGAGCCCGTCATGGCTGACACGGTAGGTCAGGACCTGGTGATCGCTGGTCAGCGTCTGCTCAACCCGGCTCCAGGGTAAGCCGAAGCCACGCGCCTCCAAGCGAATCTTGGCTCTGAGGTCGCCTGCTCCGGCCGAGAAGACGATCACGTCGGCCTGATCCGCGACCAGCCGCAGCACCCGCGGCGCGGGCTCGAAATCGCCCGGCCGGACCATCAGAATCTGGACGGTCTTCAGCGGCGTGGCGATCAGGACGCTGCCGACCAGCAGGACAGCCGCGACCGCGTAGGCGGCCATCGTCAGCTTCGGGCGGCGCAGTCTGGTAAGCGGAGCAGGCGCGGCAGCCGCGTCGATCGCTTCGCGCCGGGGGATGCGCAGCACGAAATAGTAGAGGATCCAGGCGACGCCGTAGGCGATCACGGCGGACCAGATGACATCCGAGAGAAAGTGGTCGCCCGCCACCATGCGCCCGATCCCGAGCAGGGTTCCCAGGACCACCGAGCCGGCCAGGGCGATCCAGGCGAGCCGCGGGCGGCGTCTGCGCCAGATCATGAAAAAGACGCCAAGCATGAAACCAACCGAACTGTGACCACAGGGGAAGGACTTACCCTGACCGCGTTCGGCAATCGCCAGGGGCGGGATGTACTGGCGCGTTCCGCCGAACTGCTGGATCTCGTGGGGTCTCGGGCGGCCCCAGTTGTCCTTGAACACGCCGTTGACGATCAAGGCCGGACCGAGCAGTGTTGCGGCGACCAGCAGAACCGCATAACAGCGCAGGCGCCGAAACGGCTGCCAGAGACGGCCCGCGGCAACGATGAACAGACCGCCGAGCATGATGAATCCGGCCAGCATCGGCGAGGCCAGATAAAGAAAAGACCACAAGGGTTCCTGGGCGCCTGGCCAGGGGTCGTCCGCCTGCCGGTGATGGAAGAGCGCGGCGGCCTGAATGTCCAGCTCGGTGAGCCAGAACGGCAGGGTGCCGATCACGGCAATCAGCAGCAGGGCGATCCCTTGTGGAACCCAGTCCGGGGTGGCGGTGCGCACAGGTGACATGGCTCGGCTCACCGGATCTCAGCCGAGCTGCTTCAGCCAGAACACCATGGGTTTGGGTGTTTCTTCGGCTTCGTCGAGGTCGCGCCAGGAGAAGATCGTCCGCACATGCGGATGCTTGACGAACCCATGACGCATCCAGAGGTCGTCGAGCGGGCGATAATCCGCCGGGCGGCGCGGGTGGTCGTCCGGTCGCTCGACAGCACAGAAGCAGGCGATGTCAAAGCGCCCGAGCGCGCGGACATGCGCTTCGCGTGCCTCGAAAAAACGGCGCCCGATCCCTCTGCCTCTGTATTGCGGTAGCAGAACCGATTCGCCGTAGTAGAAGATCCGCTGCGCGTTGTAGCCGAGTCCATCAAAGGGCGCGATCAGGTTCGGGGTCTGTGCCGCAAGCGGCATGGCCGTGGAGGCACCGACCACCCGGTGGCCGTCGCACGCCACCACTAGCAGCCCATCGGGTGCGTCCGCATAGGTCTGAAGATAGCGCTCTTCGTACTCCGGGCTGCCGAGGTAGAGATACGGATACTCCCGAAACACCCGGATGCGCAGGCGAGCCAATGCGGGCAGGTCGGCACCGAGATCGGTTCCCGTGAGACACTCGACACGCAGCTCGGACATCGCAAACCCTCCTGACTCCGGTGGTCAATACTGAACTCCAGCTTGCGGAGCCCTGAACACTCGGCCCCTGCGGTGACGCGCTCGGCCCGGATGCCGGCGAGTCGGCATCATAACCCGATCAAGAGCGCCAGGGCCCATCGGTGTGGCAGGCCGGCCATCGCCGCTGTTGTCGCGCACTTTCATTTCACATGGAACTCTCACAATTACCTGTGCTGACCTTGCCGGACCAGTCCACCGTCGCAACCTCCCCGACTGGTCTCGCGATTCTCGTTCGCGTCGAGGCTTCGATTAAGCTCCCAATCGACTACAAGCGGTCGCACGCCAATTCAAGCCGATTGACTGTCCGACCCGGGTTGCTGCCGGTCGAGTCGCCGGGGTCGGTGGTCGGTCCGCCACAGGACCGGTCACCCAACTCTCGCGGCGATCAGGAAGAACGCGGCCAACAAGCATCGCTGACCGTCGAGTCGCGCGTGACTAGACTGGTGCGCGAAGCGGCCGCTTGGCGGGAAGGAGGACGATTCCGAGCGAGTCCCCTCGCGGCGGCACCATGTGCAGCGGCCTTGATCGCCGGCCCCTGCCTGATCGGCATTGCCCGGTCCCACCGCGACGCCCCTGTCCTGAGGTTGTCTTCCGCCAGATAACGCCTCGCCCCCCACGACCTTGGAGCCGACCCCAGCATGCCGATGAGCGACTTCTACCAGCTGTTTCCCAAGCTTGCGGAGACGGAACTGCGGACCGCAACCTTTGAGTCCGGCAGCGGCGCCGGTCTCCCCGGCGGTCGCTATGGCTTCGTCGAAGCCTACTGTGACGGGATGGGTTGCGATTGCCGGCGGGTCATGATCGGAGTCCACTCCGAGCAGGAGCGGGCCTATGTTGCGCACATCAACTTGGGGTTTGACTCCGAGGACGCGATGGCCGGTCCGTTCCTGGACCCACTCCATCCGCAGGGACTCCATGCCGAGGAACTGCTCGCGTTTTTCACGGATATGATCAATCGCGACCCGGACTATCTGGCACGGCTGCAGCGCCACTACGTGCAGTTCAAAGAGCGGCTGGAGGGTCGACGCTATGCCGGTCGACCCTTCGAGACACCGGGACGAGTGACGCGGGTTGCTGTGACGGCGCCGCCGGCGGCCTACCTGGAGGACGGCTCGGGAGGTGCCGTGCCGGATGCGCCGGTCCGACGGGAAGCCAAGATCGGGCGTAACGACCCCTGTCCCTGCGGTTCCGGCATGAAGTTCAAGCGCTGCTGTCAGGGCAAGCCGCAAGCTGGATTTGCCGCCGCGGTCACTGATTCCGGACCCGCGCCGGTGACGCACCTGCCGGATCAGGCCGCCGGTGCTCGGCCTGACG
>JBGSKP010000631.1:0-1541 GCA_041741175.1 Thiocapsa sp.
AACAGGGCGGCGCGCGCCTTGGCATCGGGGTTGCCGATCTTCATCCGCTCGGCCAGCACGGCAACGCCGCGCTGCACGGCAGGACGCGCGGCGATGGCGTCGTACCACCGGCGTACGTTCGGGAACTCGTCGAGATCGATCTTGTGCAACCACCGCACGTGCACCCAGGGCCAGGTCGCGATGTCGGCGATCGAATACCGGCCGGCGAGGTACGGCTCCTGCGCGAGGCGCCGATCCATCACGCCATACAGGCGCAGTGTCTCGTTGCGGTAGCGGGCGATCGCATACGGAATCTTCTTTGGAGCGTAGCCGAGGAAATGTCCGCATTGCCCGAACATCGGTCCGACGTTCGCGGTCTGGAAGGTGAGCCACTGGATCACGGCGTAGCGGCCGCGCGTACCGCGCGGCATCAGCTGTCCTGATTTTTCGGCGAGATACTGGAGGATCGCGCCAGACTCGAACAGCGCCAGAGGTTTGCCGCCGGGCCCCTGCCGGTCGACGATCGCCGGGATCTTGTTGTTGGGGTTCACCTTCAGGAAGGCGGGCTTGAACTGCTCGCCGCGCAGCATGTTCACGGGCTTCACCCGGTATGGCGTGCCGGTTTCCTCGAGCATGATCGGAATCTTGTGGCCGTTCGGTGTGGGCCAGTAGTAGAGATCGATCATCCGGGCCTCCGATGCCGCCACATTCAGCGCTATCATTCCCGCTCGATCTTAACGCCAATTCCCCTGCTCAAGAGGCAAGCCGCCCATGCTGACTGCGATCATCGCCGTGACCCTCTCCGTACCCGATCTCGGCGCCGCCGAACAGGCGTACTCGCGCTGGCTGAATTACCGCACCGTCGATCAGGGGCAGGTGTCATCGGAACTCGCCGCTGCCTGGGGTGCACCGCTGTCCGCGGGCCGGCGCTACGCGCTGATGCAGCCGGAAAGCGGTGAGCCCACCTACCTGCGCCTGGTGCAGAGCCCGCCGACTCCCGGCTACGAGGTGATGAAGACGCACGGCTGGAACTCCAACGAGATCCTCGTCGAGGATCCCGACAAGCTCGCCAAGATGCTGGAGGGCTCGCCCTTTCGGATGATCGGCGAGCCGCGGCCGCTGTCGACCAACCCCGAGATCCGGGCCATGCAGGTCATCGGCCCCGCCGGCGAGCTGAACTACTTCACTCGCATCCCGGCTGGCGGCGCGTCGGTGATCCGCTCGTCCGCGAAGAGCTTCGTCGATCGCACGTTCATCGTCGTGCTGGGCGGCCCGTCGATGACCGCGATGCAGTCCTTCTATCGCGACACGCTCGGCCAGACCGTCACGGCGCCCGTGGACGCCGCGATCGGCGTCTTGCAGAAGGCCTGGGGATGGAAGGCGGATGTCACGACACCGCTGGCGCTCGCCACGGTGTCGAGCGGCTTCGTCATCGAGCTGGATGAATATCCGAAGGAAGCCACGCCTCGGCCGGTGCGCGACGGGGACCTGCCGCCGGGCATCGCGATCGTCAGCTTCGCCGTGAAATCACTGGACGAGCGGCCGCTCGCCTTCACCGTGCC
>JBGSKP010000632.1:0-3642 GCA_041741175.1 Thiocapsa sp.
GCGCGGCATCAACTGGTTCGGGATACCGAGGTGATCAAGGATTCGGGCCACCATGAAATCGATGATCTGTTCGATCCGGGTTGGTTTGAAATAAAACCCCGGATTGGCCGGCATGATGACGGCGCCGGCGCGCGCCAGGCGCAGCATGTTTTCCAGGTGGATGGGCGTGAAGGGGGTCTCGCGGACCACCAGGATCAGCTTGCGCGACTCCTTCATGGTTACATCCGCGGCCCGGTCGATCAGGGATGTGGAGACGCCCGCGGCGATGCTGGCGAGTGTACCGGTCGTGCAGGGGCAGATCACCATGGCATCGGGCGGATTGGTGCCGCTCGCGACCGGGGCAGTCCACTGCTGGCGGCCGAAGACCCGCAGTTGTCCCGGTTGGGCGTTGAAGTAGTCCAGAAAGAACGCCTCTGCCTCGGCCGGCCGTGTCGGCACCTCCAGATCGGCCTCCATCTTCAGGACGACCTGCCCGGCCTGCGACACCAGCAGATAGACGCGCATCCCGGCATCGATCAGGCACTGCACCAGACGCAATCCATACTGCGATCCGGATGCCCCGGTCAGCGCGACCGTGATGGTCTTGGGCCAATTCTCGTCACGGCGCTCGTTCCGGTGCTGTTCGGACATGCGTAATCCTGATGCTGTCGATGATGTCGCGACACGGCCGGCCGATCATTGGCCGGATTCCCGGCGCTCTATGATGTCCGATCCAGTTGATCCAGCAGTTTCAGATGGATCCCGCCGAAACCGCCGTTGCTCATCACCAGGATCTGGTCACCCTCGCGGCTCTCGGCGACGATGTCGCGCACCAGCGCGTCGAGATCCGCCTGCACCCGGGCGCGTGTGCCCAACGGTGCAAACACACCGGCCGCATCCCAGCCCAGATCGGCAGGGGCGAAAACGAAGACGCGATCCGCAGCCTCCAGGGAGGCGGCCAGCTCCTGATTGTGAATGCCCAGCCGCATGGTGTTGGAGCGCGGCTCAAGGACCGCCAGGATGCGCTGCACGCCGACGTGACGGCGTAATCCTTCGAGCGTGGTCGCAATCGCCGTCGGGTGATGGGCAAAATCGTCATAGACCCGGATGCCTGCGACCTCGCCGCGCAGCTCCATGCGACGCTTCACACCCTTGAAGCGCTCCAGGGCGGCGATGCCCGCGCTAACCGGGACACCGGCATGTCGGGCCGCGGCCAAGACGGCCAATGCATTCTGAACGTTGTGCAGACCGGTCTGGCCCCAGTCGACCTCGCCCAGGGTCACGCCGTCGAGCAGGACATCAAAGCGCGAGCCGTCTGCAACGCTCAGGCGCGCCATCCAACGCCCCTGCTCGCCAAAGGACTCACGCGGGGTCCAACAGCCCATCTCCAGCACCGCATCGATCGCCGGCTCGGCGCCGGGATGAATGATCAGCCCACGACCCGGAACGGTGCGCACCAGATGATGAAACTGGCGTTGGATCTGCGCCAGATCATCGAAAATATCGGCGTGATCGAATTCAAGATTGTTCAGGATCAGGGTGCTGGGGCGATAGTGGACGAACTTGGATCGTTTATCGAAGAAGGCGGTGTCGTACTCGTCCGCCTCCACGACGAAGAATGGCGCATCGCCCAGCCGCGCGGACAACCCGAAATCCAGCGGCACGCCGCCGATTAAAAAGCCGGGGGCAAGACCGGCGTCCTCCAACACCCAGGCGAGCATGCTCGCGGTGGTGGTCTTGCCGTGCGTGCCCGCCACCGCCAGAACCCAGCGGTCGACCAAGAGATTGTCCCTGAGCCATTCGGGTCCCGAGCAGTAGCGCAGACCCCGGTCGAGCATCGCCTCCACGGCCGGAATGCCCCGTTTCATGGCGTTGCCGACCACCACCACATCGGGCGCCGGCTCCAGATGGCTTGGATCATAGCCCTCCATCAGGCCGATGCCGGCCGCTTCGAGCTGGGTGCTCATCGGCGGATAGACATTGGCGTCCGAGCCCGTCACGCGATGACCCAGCGCGCGCGCGAGCAGGGCGATGCCGCCCATGAAGGTCCCACAGATACCGAGGATGTGCAGGTGCATGCGGGCTGATTCCTGAGGCGCCGCCGTAAGCAGGCGCTAACCGAAGAGTGCAGTGATCAAGAAGACCGTGCTGATCTTGAAGGCGACGGCGATGGCCGCGCCCTGGCCGAGCTTGATGCCGAAGGTATGACGCAGGATATGGCCGGTCACGACCACGCTCCACACGAACAACACCAGGAGAAGAAATGCGCCGAATGCGGCCAGGTCGGTCTCCTGGGTGCCGGTCGGATTGAAGCTCAGCGGGACCAGAGCCACCGCCCCGATTACCACACCACTGCCGAGCAGCGCTGTCGCCGCTTGCGTGAATCGCGCCCCGCGACGCATCAGCCGCAGGGCCACAAAAAGCGCTGTCAGTGTCAGCGCCAGCTCGGCGAGCGTTTGCCCGAGGCTAGCCCAGAAGGGTAATCCCGCAACCAGTCCGATCAGGAGACCGATGAAGACACTCGCGATCCCCACGACCAGAAGCAGAATCTCCGAGGCCGGCAAATCCTGCGGGGTTCTGCGCAGCGCGCACAGCTCGACAAAAAATAAGATCAGTGCCTGCACAGTGACGTCCTTCCGCGAAATCTGCCTCATCATAACCGGGCCGGTCGGGTCCGCGGCAACCCGTGTCTTCGAACGCGCCGATCAGGGCCGTCCGCTCGCAGTCCGCGGTCGTGGATCCCCACCCGCGCCCGCCCGTCCCAACCCCAGGGCGATCAATATAAGGATCGCCGCTAATCCGATCGCGGGGCCGTTGCCGAACCGTGAATAAGGCGTGGAGCCAGCATACGGCTGAACATCCGCCGCGAAACCCCCGCGCACGAAGGACGGCACGATACCAAGCAGACGCCCCCGCTCGTCGATGATCGCCGAGATCCCGGTATTGGTGGCGCGCAACAGGTAACGACCGTTCTCCAGCGCGCGCATCCGCGCCATCTGAAGATGCTGATGCGGCGCCAGAGAATCTCCGAACCAGGCGTCGTTACTGACGTTGATCAGAAACTCGGCCTCCGGCAGTGCCTGGGCGACCTCCGCCGGAAACGCGTCCTCGTAACAGATCGACACACCCACCATGCGCTCGCCCACGGCGAGCAGCGGGCGTTCAGCCCCCCCCCCGCTGAAGTTGGACATGGGGACCTCGAACAGATCCACCAGGGGTCCGAGCCACGCCTTGAAGGGCATAAATTCGCCGAAAGGCACCAGGTGACGCTTTGCGTACAGATCCTCGCGGCTGCCGATACTGAGCAGTGAATTGAAGTACAGACCACTTTCAGCGTCCATCGAGGGAATGCCCAACACGATCTCGGCGCCCTCCTCGCGTGCACGTTGCGCCATCGAATCGATCAGGGGCTGACGCACCGCGTGCAGAAAATCCGGGATCGCGGTCTCCGGCCAGACCACCAGATCCGCGTCCAGATTTCGCTCGGTCAGATCCCAATAGATCTCCAGGGTCGAGACCAGCAGGTCCGGATCCCATTTCACCGCTTGCGGGATACTGGCCTGAACCACCGCAGCGCGGAAACTCGATCCGAGCGGTGTCGTCCAGGACACCTGCTGCAGCCCCAACCCTGCCCCCCAGATCAGGGCCAGACCCAGACCGGCC
>JBGSKP010000633.1:0-7070 GCA_041741175.1 Thiocapsa sp.
CCATGCCCTCGATCATCGCCGCGGAGGCATCAACCGCGATGACCGGGACATCCTGCGGGGTCTGGCGCAGCAGCTCGCGCGTCACCGCGCCCAGCGAGCAGCCTAGGTCGTAACAGCGGGTTCCGGGACGCACCGCGCGTCGGGCGATCAATCCGGTCAAACCCACCAGCTCGGCATAGCCGGGGACCGAACGGCGCACCATGTCGGGGAAAACCCGCGCGACATCGGCATCGAACTCAAAGGGCTTCACTGGCGCATCGGGCCAGTCGAACAGGTCATCGGATTCAGTCATCTGCACGCCACTCATTCTCCAGGACCGGACAACGACTCCGCACTCGCCGCGTGACGCTTCGCCTGCTGCTCGGGCTTTGACGACCCGCAGCCGACTGCAGCCCGACGCTCCCGCTCGCCCGCACGGGCAGAGCACATCACAGGGCAACACCCCCTTGCAGTCAACGCGGCACGCAGGCAGAGTTCTGTCACAAAACCGCCAACTTAGATCCTCGCACGGTTGCTAGAATAACCGCCTTGCCCACCCATCGAAGACCTGCTCTGCACGGGGACGCTACATCATGAATAAAAACGAGATCCAGAAAGCCATTGACGAGGATGCCGATATCGAGCAGGTCGACCAAACCCCGGAGCCGGCGCCGAGCGTCCCCGACGAGATCAACCTCAATGACCCCTCGCTGTATCTGAACCGCGAGCTCACCTGGCTCGGCTTCAATCGCCGCGTCCTGCATGAGGCCGACGATTCGCGCACCCCGCTGCTGGAGCGGGTGAAGTTCCTGGCGATCGTCAGCAATAATCTCGATGAATTCTTCATGAAACGCATCGGTGGGCTGAAGCAGCAGATCGCTGCCGGCGTCCACAGCCCCAGCGTCGACGGCCGCACCCCGCTGCAGCAGCTCAAGGAATGCCAGGCTGCGGTGCGCGAGTTTCAAACCGAGATGCAGCGGATCGACCTCCTGCTCATGGCCGAGCTGGCACAGCATGGTATCCGCATCATCCCCTACGACGAACTGCCGGGCGATGCACGCGAGCGACTGCGCGAGTACTTTCGCGCCAACATCTTCCCGATGTTGACGCCGCTCGCGATGGACCCGGCCCATCCCTTCCCCTTCATCTCCAACCTGACGCTGAACCTGCTCGTCACGCTGCGCTTCCCCGGCGGAAGCGAGGTTTACATGGCACGCGTGAAGGTGCCGGTGAGCAAGGACGTGTCGCGGCGCCTGATCCCGGTCGACGGCGGCACCACCTTCGTGACCCTCGAAGACCTGATGGTCAAAAACCTCGACATGCTGTTCCCGGGGATGGAGATCGACTCCTGCGCACTCTTCCGGATCACCCGCAACGCGATCGTCGAGCCGGATGCCGAGGCGGCGAACGATCTGCTGGAGATGATCGAAACCGAGCTGCGCGAGCGCCACTTCGCACCCATCGTGCGCCTGGAGGTGCAGCCCGGGATGGAGCGGACCCATCGCGGCATGCTCGCCGCCGAGCTGGGCCTGAACGAGGACGAGGACGTCTTCGAGGTCGAGGGCATGATGGCCCTGCGCGACCTCTTCGAGTTGGCCGGGATCGAGAAGCCCGAGCTGCACGACAAGACCCACCGTGCGGTCGATCATCCCTTGCTCGCCAACGACCGACGCAACATCTTCCACATCATCCGCGAGAACGGGCCGCTCCTGCTCCAGCACCCCTATCAGGCATTCAGCACCTCGGTCGAGCGCTTTCTGCGCACCGCCGCCGAAGACCCCAAGGTGCTCGCCATCAAGATGACACTCTATCGCACCTCGGCCGGCCCGATCCTCGATTCGCTCATGCAGGCCGCCCGCAACGGCAAGCAGGTCGCGGTGTTGGTCGAGCTCAAGGCGCGGTTCGACGAGGCCGCCAACATCGTCTGGGCACGGCGCCTGGAGGCCGAGGGCATCCACGTCAACTACGGCGTCATGGGGCTGAAGACCCACAGCAAGCTCATCTTCATTGTGCGGCGCGATTACTCGCAGCTGCGCCGCTATTATCACATCGGCACCGGCAACTATCACTCGGGCACGGCCAAGCTTTATACGGATCTGGGCATGCTCGGCTGCGACGAGAACATCGGCCAGGATCTCACCGAGCTTTTTAACTATCTGACGGGCTATTCGCCGCCCCCAAGCTATCGCAAGATCCTCGCCGCACCCTACACGCTCAAGCGCGGGATCATCGAGAAGATCAACCGCGAGATCGAGCATCACAATCGCGAAGGCGGCGGACTCATCCAGATGAAGATGAACGCCCTGGAAGACGCCGAGATCACGCACGCGCTTTACAAGGCCAGCCGCGCCGGCGTGAAGGTCGATCTGATTATCCGCGACACCTGCCGCTACCGACCCGGATTGCCCGGAATCAGCGAGACCGGCCGGGTGGTCAGCATTGTTGGGCGCTTCCTGGAGCACGCGCGCATCATCTACTTCAAGAACGGCGGCACGGAAGAGTATTACATCGGCTCGGCCGACATGATGGGTCGCAACCTGGACAGCCGCGTCGAGGTCCATGCACCGGTCGAGAACCCGGAACTGCGCCAGGAGCTGCGGCTCATTCTGGATGTGCAGTTTGCCGATACCCGCTCGGCCTGGGACATGGATTCGGAGGGCAACTACACCCAGCGCACGCCGGAAGACGAGAACACTAAGGGCGCCCAGGAGACCTTGATCGGGGTCGCCGAGAAACGTCTTGCGGCAGCGGCCAAGCACAAGGAGAAGAAGGTCCGCTCCAAGCTATTAAGCCACTTTCAGTGGCGGTTGCGGGACAAGAATCTGAATTAGCCGAATGCGTGGAACACGGCTCACGTTTCAGCGGTTCCTGCCGGGCAGGATGCCCGGCGCCGTTCAGGTCACCCGATCCGCAAGCGCGGATCAGGCACCACCCGCGTCGACCTAGAGCATCGGCTCAAGCTCATTCATCTCCGCCTTGGCCTTCTGCCGGAAGGTCTCCCCGGGTGCCTTCTTGCATTCCTCGACGACGGAGGGGACTACCGTCTCGATCCCCTCAACGGCCTTGGCCTCCGGCTTGCCGTTCGCCGCGTAGGCGACTGCCCAGGACAGCGGTTCTGGCTAAAAGCGCTCTTCCCAACCGATAAACGCCTCGCAGATCATCTTGGCAGTCAGCTCTTGGGACGACGCATACCCGAGACGCCGCCCTGCAGCCGCGCGGCGCCTAAGCGCCCGTCAGTCTCCTGAGACGCCGCACACACCGTTGGCGCCATGCTCACCGGTATAGGTTAGCGAGACCGTCTCGTCCGGGTTGATGGAAACGGAGAGCGTAATCCCTGCGCCCGTGGCTTCGAAATAGTTGTCGTTGAATTTCTTGAGCTTCGCCTCCTTGCCGTTCAAGTAAACGGGCCCTCCCTCGTCGGCGTGCACCGCGATGTCGCCCGGACAGGTGCCGTTGAAGAACGGCATACCGGCATTGGCAACTCCAGCCAGGGACAACGCGGCGATGGTGACGGCGATCTTCTTCATGGTTATCAACCTTTCTTTGTTAGTTGAGCGGGAGCGTAGCTTACCGCGGCGGCGGGCCTGGAATCGAAGCCCGGCAGCATCTTCAACCCTGGGGGTCCGTGCCAATGCCGGCGACGGCCGCCAGAACGGAACTAGGCAGACTGTCTCTGGAGTTCCGATCTCCTTTAATAACACGTTAATATTGACGTGCGTTATATTTGACGCAATACTATCGCCATCCTGTATCCAAAGAGGCACCGGGGCGATGTCGATCCGACTGGGCAGCAAAGCGGATGGGGAGGCGTTCTTCGATCGCGAGCATGAGCGGGATGACCTCTGGCGCCATCTGGAGGACAACCACGTTGTTCTCAGTGGCCCGAGACGTCTCGGCAAGACCTCGCTGTTGCAGCGGCTGGCGGACGAGGCAGCGGGACAAGGATTGATTGCCAAGCTCGTGGACGTGGGCGGGGTCGACACGCCGGCGGGCTTCATCGATGCCCTTCACCGAGCCTTGCCGGACGCGACCATCGCGGGGCACCTGCGTGGCGCAGGCGAGGCGCTCGGCAAATGGATGTCTCGGCTGCGCAAGGTCGATGTGAAGCTTCCCGGCGGCGTGGGCGGCGGCATCGAGCTCCAGGCCCCGCCGGATGCTCCTTGGTCGCAGGATGCTCGGCGCTTGCAGGAGCGGCTGTCCGAAGCCCCCGTGTTGCTGCTGGTCGACGAGGTCTCGGTCTTCCTGGAGAAGGCCCTGGCGCGCGACCAGTCCGACACGGTCAGGTTGCTTGCCTGGCTGCGCGCGTGGCGCCAACAGAGCGGCTTGGTGTGCCGCTTCCTGTTCTCAGGGTCCATCGGGCTCAATGCGCTGCTCGCCCGTCACGGCCTAGGCACCTATTTCAACGACTGCTTCGACTACCGGCTCGGCCCCTTCAAGGACCGGGCGGCGCTGGAGATGCTCGCGATCCAGTGCGAGCGGGAAGGCTGGGTACCGGAGCCCGAGACCTTGCCCTATCTCTGCCGCCGCGTCGGTTGGCTCTCGCCCTTCTACCTCAACCTGCTGCTGGACTCCGCCATGTCCGCGGCGCGGGATCGCGCGCAGGAGACCGGAGCGGAGGGACGCCGGCTGCTGACGACGGACGTGGACGACGGCTATGACCGGCTGCTGGCCGTCCGCTCCCGCTTCATCCACTGGTATCAGCGCCTGGAGCGAGACCTGTCCCCCATGGACCTCCCCTTCACCCTGCGCATTCTGGGATCGGTGGCGACATCCGAACAGGGACTGACCCGCCGCCAGTTGCTGGCGCGCCTGAGCAAGTCGGAGCCGGACCCGGACCGGCGCGCGGCCCGGCTCGACCAGGCCATGCTTGGCCTGGAGGAAGACGGCTACCTGGACGCCTCCGGTGAGCGCATCCAGTTTCCGTCCTTCATCCTCCGCGATTACTGGCGCCGCAACCATGGCCGCTGATTCCATCCCGCTCCGAGCGGCCGCGGCTGCGGGGGTCCCCCTCAACGCCACGGTCAAGTACAACCCCCATCTGTGGGGACCTGAAGAGCTGCGGTCCATTTTCGTGGTCCGCACCCGGGAGCTCCGGGAGCTGTTGGATCGGCTGCGCGCGACCCCGGACGCCAGCGCTCCCCAGCACCTCCTGGTCACCGGCTCCAGGGGGATGGGCAAGACCACACTGCTGCGCCGCTTGGCTCTCGCCGTGGAGGATGACCCGGAGCTGGCGAAACGCTGGGTCCCGGTCACCTTCCCGGAAGAGCAATACACCGTCAGCACCCTGGCCGAGCTGTGGCGCAACGTCCTCGATGCCCTGGCCGATACCCTGGAGCGTCAGGGTGCATCGACCGAGGAGCTGGGCCGGCTGGATGGCGAGATCCGCCGTATCGGCGAGCTGCCGACGGACGCGCAGGAGTCCGCCGCGTTGACGAGCCTGGGGGACTGGATTCGATCCCACGGCAGGCGCCTGTTGCTGCTCATCGACAGCACCGATCTGCTCCTGTCCAACCTGGCCGGGACCGCCGAGCCCGGCGCGCCCAGAGCTGCCAAGGGCAAGAAATCAGGTCAAGGGACCAAGGCCGCCAAGATCGACGGCGGCGCAACTCCCTTGTGGCGGCTGCGCGGAACGCTCTCCCACGATCCGGGACTCCTCTGGCTCGGTGCCAGCTATCAGGCGTTGGAGACCGAGCACGCCTACCAGGACGCCTTCTGGGACTTCTTCGAGCTCCTCGAGCTTCGCCCCCTCCAAGTCGCCGAGATGCGCGAGGCCATGCTGGCCCTCGCCCGTACCTTCGGTGCGGGGCGCGGACTGACGGGGGAGGACGCCGAGCGGGAAATGGCTCACAACCTCGACGCCCGCCCCGAGCGGCTCAAGTCCCTGCGCGCCATCACCGGGGGCAACCCCCGCACCACCGTCATGCTCTACGAGCTCTTCGCGGCAGGCGGGGCAGACGACGTCCACAGCGATCTGCGCCGCCTGCTAGACACCATGACCCCGCTCTATAAGGCGCGCATGGAGGCCCTCTCCGACCAGGCCCGCAAGCTGCTTGCACACATGATGGAGCATTGGGCGCCGATCTCGGCCCGGGAGCTGGGACGGGTGTCCGGCATCGCCACCAATACCGTCAGCGGCCAGTTGGGCCGGCTCGAGGCGGAGGGGCTGGTGGAGAAGGCGACGCTGGCGGGCACCAAGCGCGCCGGCTACCAGGCCAGCGAGCGCCTGTTCAACGTCTGGTACCTGATGCGCTATGCCTCGCGGCGGCTCCGCCAACGCCTCACCTGGCTGGTGGAGTTCATGCGGCTTTGGTACAGCGGGGACGAGTTGATCGATCTGGCCCGCCAACGCGCGAACCAGCACGGGGGAGGCTTCCTGTGCCGTGGCGAGCAGCTCGAATTCTCCCGGGCCTTGAGCCTTGCCCTGCCCGATGGTCACGCCGACCACTTCCGCCTGGACTGGGCCGTCTTCCGTGCCGCCCGCCGCACGGCGGACCGCACCAGTGCCGAACTCGGCGAGCTCTTCGAGCTGGACGGGGAGGACCGAGAATATGCCACCGCCGACGACTACCTGCCTCGATTCGAGGCCCTCGACGCCGGGCTGGCCCTCTGTCCCCATCTGACCGACGACACCCGCGGCCCGTGGATCGAGGCGGTGAAGTCGAGCCTGTCCCTGACGCTCCCCGAGAAGGAGCACGTCGCGGATGCTGCCAAGGATCTCACCGAGCCGGAATACCGTGAGCGACTCAAGGCGCTCCAGGACGAGCGTGACCGGTGGGCGCGGGACCACGGAGAGGCCGCCGCCGGCGTCGTGCGAAATGCCGTGCTGGCCGGCCATTTCTTTCCGGACTGCCCGGACTCCAAGCTCGCCCATAATCAGATCATGGGATGCTTTGGTGAGTCGCCGCAGGCCATCGCCCTTGCCCTCCGTCTCCTTGTCCGGAATCACCGGGATACCTGGTGCGAGAGGATCGTGCGGCATGCCTTGGACCTGGGCTCGGGGAATGCCCGGTCGTGGAACTACCTCGGCCTCTTGCTGAGCGCGCAGCCCGGCCGCGCGAACGCGGCAGAGGCAGCCTACCGCCGCGCCGCCG
>JBGSKP010000634.1:0-2600 GCA_041741175.1 Thiocapsa sp.
TTCGCGGGCCTCCGCCAGGGTCTCGCGGACGAGCCGCGTGATCACCGCCTGACCGTGGCGATCGATCAGGGCGACGATCTGCGCCTCGGCGAGCAGGCGACTGACTGCGGGAAGGTTCGAAAGTGGATTCATCCTAAACCGCGCCCGGCGCGCTATATGATGTTTTTGGATGGGGTCGGCCCCGGCAGACTTGACGACCGTTGGAGTCGGCGCGGTTTAGATCCGGCATTTTGAACCGCAAAAGCGCAAAGGACACAAAGAAAAACAAGACCTGCAATGTGGGCGATGTTCACCCTTTGGATGAATAGCGTCATTGAAGAAAGGCATTGAACGCCTTTGCGTTCTTTGCGGTTCAACTGCTCTTTTTGGGTTCGTAGCGACGTCGTTGGCCGTACGGCACACGGCAAGACAGCCGCCGAGTCCGGCCGACGATCGACGATGCCTCCGTCGCTCCGACAAAAACCCCGCCACTGGGGCGGGGTTTCGACCAGCCGGCTTGTGCAAATCCGGCTATTCCATCGAAGGGTTCCACACCTTCCAGACGTTCCCGACTAGATCCGGGCCGGGCTTGAGGGTCGGCTTGCCCGGCTCCCAACCGGCGGGACAGGCTTCCTTTCCACCGGTGGCACGCACGTGCTGGAAGGCCTGAATCTGCCGAATCGTCTCGGCGAGCTTGCGGCCCACCGGCGGCGTCATCACCTCCATCGCCTGGATCACACCATCGGGGTCGATGATGAAACGCCCGCGCAGCTCGACGCCTTGGCTCTCGTCCCAGCAGCCGTAGGCCCGACCGACATTCCCCGCCTGATCCGCAACCATGTGGAAGGGCACACCGCCCTCCACCATCTTGCTCAATTCCCCGTCGTTCCAGATCTTGTGGACGAAGTGGCTATCCACGCTGACCGAGATGACCTCAACTCCGAGATCCTGCAACTTCTGATAATTCGCGGCGACCGCCGACACTTCAGTTGCTCAGACGAATGTGAAATCACCGGGATAGAAACAGAGCATCACCCACTTGCCGGAGAAGTCCGACAGCTTCAGGCTGGTGAATCCGCCCTTGCGGTAGGCGGGTGCAGTGAAATCAGGGGCCTTCTGCCCCACACGCGCACTCATGACGGTTACCTCTTGTTTGCCGCTCGATTCTGCCGGTGCGGCGGTCTCCGGCGACGGGTCGCCGGCAACGGAGCTCGACACGCGAGCACAGCTGACGGCTTCTTCTTCGCTCATAGCCCCTCCTGGTTGTTCGGAGTCCAGAGGCTTCATTAATAGCCGCGGGCATGGGCATGTCAAGGACATCCCCGAGAACCGGGCTTATTCAATCCTCAAGTACGACATCTTCGTAAAGCTCGGCAACGGACAGGCGTACCTGGAGGCCGTCGCAGGTGAAGGTCAGGACGCCGTCATCGATGATCTCGTGGCGCCAATCCCCCGCCTCGGTGCGCCGAAACCGTTCCACGCGACGGCTGTCCTGCGCTACCAGCAGATAGTCGCGCAGGGACGGCAGGGTCCGGTAGGCGATGAGCTTTTCGCGACGGTCGATGATCTCGGTCGAGGGCGAGAGTACCTCGGCGATCAGACAGGGAGATGTCTTGAAGAGCGACTCCCGATCGTCCGGGTCACAGGTCAGGAGCACGTCGGGGTAATAGAAGGCCTCGTGTGCCGCCACCCGCACCTTCATGTCGCTGATGAAGACGCCGCAGGGCGTGCCGCGGGTGGCTGCGCGCAAGTGAAAAAACAGGTGAGACATCGCACCCATTGTTGAGGACGTAAGGCAGACGCGCGATGAAGGCCCGCAAGTCGACCTGGCGCTTGGCATTGCCCGGATGCGGCCGGCGGTCGAGGCCAACGCACTCGGCAGCGGTCCCAATCAACCAGAGCAGAGAGAGGTGCCGGTACTGCCGTTCGACGCGACTGCAGCATTTGACGGACCTCCTCGATTGAGCGTGTGCATCCGCCGAGATGGATGACCGCGTGGCAGTTCGGGCAAAAAGACCGCAGGTCGTTGATCGGGTTTACGGCATATCGGGCGCCGATCACGCGAGCCACGCGCCGCCTTACCGTCAACCGCGACGAAGCTGCACAAGTACGCCTGAAACGTCTTCGGGTTCAGATCACCACGGCAGTCGGTCGTGCGGGGGCACACCGTTGGTAAACGGCGCAAACTGGCGCAGTCAATCCAGTTTTTGCCCTCACGAATTGTTCCATCGCCTTCCATCCTTCCGCAACCGATTGTCCTTGAGAAATTTTTATACGCGCTCGCCCGAACTATATCCTGACAGTAGACCGACGTCGCACTGGTCGATCGCCCACGATCTGCTAGGCTGGGTCGATCAGTTCCGAAGAGAAACCCCTCATGCCATCCAGCTTCGCACTCATCGTCCTGACCATCGAGCTCGTCGCCATCGCCAGCGCGATCCACGCACTCTTCACGGTGC
Source organism: Thiocapsa sp. (assembly GCA_041741175.1). Lineage (GTDB taxonomy): Bacteria > Pseudomonadota > Gammaproteobacteria > Chromatiales > Chromatiaceae > Thiocapsa. The sequence continues at coordinate 2,439 of JBGSKP010000634.1, forward strand.
GTACCGCACAGGGCACGGTGGCCTGGGTCATCGGACTGATCGCCTTCCCGTGGCTCGGCTTGCCGCTGTATTGGTTCTTCGGCAGCCGTCGCTTCGAGGCCCACTCGCGCGCTATGCGGGCGAAGCTGCACGATCACCGTGATCGCATCGATGCCGCCTTCG
>JBGSKP010000635.1:0-6846 GCA_041741175.1 Thiocapsa sp.
CACCCGCCCGCTGGATGTCGCGCGCCTGACCCGTCTGCTCGACGAGGCCTGTCGCGATCTCGACGCCGTGGATGCACAAGCGATCCTGACCGACACCCTGCGCAACCTCTTCGACGGCGTACGCGAGGCCGACGTCGGACAGGCGCTGGTGATGTCCGCCCGCGCCCGGATCGAGAAGGATCCCCAATACAGCCAGGTCGCCGCCCGACTGCTGCTCGACGTGCTGCGCCGCGAGGCACTCGGCTTCTTGGGGCTGGCCGTCGGTGTGGAGACCCAGGCCGATCTGGCCGAGCGCTACAGCGACTATCTCGCGGCCTACATCAAGCGCGCCGCCGATCTGGAGCACCTCGACCAGCAGCTCGCCCGCTACGACCTCGTGCGGCTGGGCGCCGCACTCAAACCCGAGCGCGATCTGCAGTTCACCTATCTCGGCCTGCAGACCCTCTACGACCGCTATTTCATCCACACCGCCGACGGCATCCGCTTCGAGCTGCCCCAGGCCTTCTTCATGCGCGTCGCCATGGGGCTGGCCATCAACGAGATCGACCGCGAGACCCGCGCCATCGAGTTCTACGAGCTGCTCTCAAGCTTCGACTTCATGAGCTCGACCCCGACCCTGTTCAACTCGGGCACGCTGCGCCCCCAGCTCAGCTCCTGCTACCTGACCACCGTCCCGGACGACCTCGACGGCATCTACGGCGCCATCAAGGACAATGCACTTCTGTCGAAATTCGCCGGCGGCCTCGGCAACGACTGGACCCGCGTGCGCGGCATGGGGGCGCACATCAAGGGGACCAACGGCAAGAGCCAGGGCGTGGTGCCCTTCCTGAAGGTGGCGAACGATACGGCGGTGGCGGTCAACCAGTGCTTCGCACCGGAAACCACCGTCTTTACCGCCGACGGACCCAAACCGATCGCGGACGTGCGGGTCGGCGATCTGGTGCTGGGTCAGCGCGGACGCTATCGCGAGGTCACGGAGCACTTTGTCTACGACCAGAAGGACGCCCCCATGGTCCGGGTGGTGGTCAAACATTCGGTCAATGATCTGGATGTCACCGCGGGTCATCCCTTCTGGGCCATCCAGGGCGTGCCGATGGAGCAATCCATCGAGCGCACGCTCGGCCAGATCGAGCAGGCCCGTTTCCGGCCCGAGTGGGTCGAGGCCGGCCAGCTGACGCGCGGAGACTATGTGGCTCAGGTTATCCCCGCCGAAGTCGTTCCGGTCCCGGAGCTCACCCAAGCCGATGCACGCTTCTACGGCATTCTGCTCGGCGACGGGCACCTCACGCGCGGCTGCGAGTTCAGTGTCTCGGGCAACCCGGGGCGCGACAGCGGTCATCTCCGGTTCGTCCGCGACTATCTCACCGCGCGCGGGATCCATTTCCTGGAAGAAGGACAAGGCGATGAGTCCATCCAGATCACGTGGGCGGTCGCCAATAGCTTGGCCCGCTGCGCGACCACCGGCCGCTATGTCGGACTGGACGAGGCCCATCTCCCCTTCACCTACGAAGACCTCTACGACGCAGGCGGCAAAAAACGCATCGCACGCCGCTTCAGCCACCTGCCGCACGATCAGGCGCTGGCGCTCGTCCAGGGACTTCTGGAAACCGACGGCGGGGTGAGCCGCGGCAAAGAGATCTATTTCACCAGCACCTCAGCCGCGCTCGCCGAAGGCTTGCGTTATCAGCTCCTGCGACTCGGCATCCCCTGCGCCGGTCAGTATCGCGAGCGCGACACTGCCCACACGGGCACACGCGGTGACGGCTCGGTGGTCTCCTTCACCGGCACCGTCCGCGCCTTCGATCTGCGCATCCCGGCCGTGCCCGAGATCGCCGAGCTGGTCGGCGTCCCGGCGCTCACCAAACGGAACTGGTTCCGCTTGGGCAACTGGATCTTCACGCGGGTCAAGTCGGTCACGTCCATCGAGCCGGTTGCCAAGGTCCACGACCTCGAGGTCGAGGGCGACGAAACCTACATGACCGCCGCGGCGCTGGTCCACAACGGCGGGAAGCGAAAGGGCGCCGTCTGCGCCTACCTCGAAACGTGGCACGTCGACATCGAGGAATTCCTCGACCTGCGCAAGAACACCGGCGACGACCGCCGCCGCACCCACGACATGAACACGGCCAACTGGGTGCCGGATCTCTTCATGAAGCGGGTCGCCGAGGACGGACACTGGACGCTCTTCTCGCCCGACGAGACCCCGGACCTGCACGACCTGACCGGACTCGCGTTCGAGCAAGCCTATGTCGGCTACGAGGAGCGTGCCGCGCGCGGCGAGCTCAAGGTCAGCAAGCGGATCAAGGCCGTGGATCTCTGGCGCAAGATGCTCGCCATGCTCTTCGAGACCGGACATCCCTGGATCGCCTTCAAAGATCCGTGCAACCTGCGCTACACCAATCAGCATGTCGGGACCGTGCACAGCTCCAACTTGTGCACTGAAATCACATTGCATACCAATGACTTGGAGATCGCCGTCTGCAATCTCGGCAGTGTGAATCTAGCCGCGCACGTGACCGAGAAGGGGCTCGACACCAAGCGTCTGCAGAACACCGTCAGCACCGCCATGCGGATGCTCGACAACGTCATCGACTACAACTTCTACAACGTCCCGCAGGCGCGCAACTCCAACCTGCGGCACCGTCCGGTCGGGCTCGGCATCATGGGCTTCCAGGACGCCCTCTATCAGCTACGCATCCCCTATGCGAGCCTGGAGGCCGTGCAGTTCGCCGACCACAGTATGGAGGCCTTCAGCTATTACGCAATCCGCGCCAGCACGGATCTGGCCGAAGAGCGCGGGCGCTATCAGAGCTTCGAGGGCTCGCTCTGGAGCCGCGGGATCCTGCCGGTCGACAGCATCAAGCTGCTCGCAGAGGCGCGCGGCAGCTATCTCCAGATGGACACCGGCACCACACTGGATTGGGACGCCCTGCGCGAGCGCGTGCGCAGCGTCGGCATGCGCAACTCCAACTGCATGGCCATCGCCCCGACCGCAACCATCAGCAACATCGTCGGTGTGAGCCAGTCGATCGAGCCGACCTACCAGAACCTCTTCGTCAAATCCAACCTCTCGGGCGAGTTCACCGTCGTCAATCCCTACCTGGTGGTCGATCTGAAGGAACGCAGTCTTTGGGATTCGGTGATGGTCAACGATCTCAAATACTACGACGGCTCGATCCAGCAGATCGACCGCATCCCGGAGGATCTCAAATCGCTCTACGCCACCGCCTTCGAGGTCGACGCCCGCTGGTTGGTCGAGGCCGGTAGCCGCCGTCAGAAATGGCTCGACCAGGCCCAGAGCCTCAACCTCTACATGCGCGAGCCCAGCGGCAAGAAACTCGACAACCTCTACAAACTGGCCTGGGTGCGGGGACTGAAGACGACCTACTACCTGCGCTCCATGGGAGCGACCCATGTGGAGAAGTCCACGATGGACGATACCGGGAGGGCGAATCGCCTCAGTGCGGTCGGGGGGAATTATCTCTCGCTCGACAAGCCACAGGCCAATGGGAAGGACAACGGCGCCGTCGCACCGGCCGCCTGCTCCATCCTGGACCCCGAGTGCGAAGCCTGCCAGTAAAGCAGTGTAGCGATGCCGATTTCACGTCGGCATCGCCATGCTAGCCTTGTCCGGAAGTCCGGCCGTTGTAGTGCTTGGCACGGAGCGCGAAGGGGTACGAACGACACGGCGAGGCGGCGGCACGATCGCTTGAAGATTTGGGTTGCTGGTTTAACGAGCGCGGCCACCATGCCAGACGTTGATGCCCTAACACGGAACATCTGGCCTACCGGGGCGATACGATGAAGCGGGGCGTCTTGCGGCGTGGTTTAGAGACTGTAGCGAGATTTACGTTTCATTGATTGTGACGCACAATTCTGCGTAACACCAACTTCCAGCCGGTTTAAGCCGGCCGGAAGCTGGTAATATTTCAGTAGCCTCTCTAAGAGTGACATTCTGAGATGGAACCTGGGTGCCAACATCCACCGACAGCTACCACGCTTAACCGTCAAATTGGAAACAGAACAACTAAAAAACGCCAGACGGTGCGGGGCGTTTTCCCGGCTTCCGCAGAATAACTTACACCATCGTCACCAACACAATCCTTATTAACGAACTTAGTTCGGACTTATGTTTTGTTGTTGCTCCAGAAACGCCCTGTATTCCGCTTGTTGGTCTTTATTGGAGTCGCTCGCGCTAATGGAGCCGGCAATAACACCAGTAAGGGCACCGCCAGCCATGACGCCTGCCGCTACCATATTCGCGACTCCACCACCAGCCGCCGCGCCGCCCTGGAGTTGAGACGTCGCGGTGCGCCCGACGCCTTCAAAATCAGTCGTCCCGGCCGTCTTCGGGTTGTCGACACAGGCGCTGGTCGGACCGACGGTCAGCATTTCGCCTTCTTTCAGCACATAACGGCAACCGTCCTTGAACTCCAGCATCGCTTCGCTTTGTTCAAGCACCATCAACCGATCGAGTTCCTCCAGCTTCATGCCAGCCTGAGCGGCGACGAAGTGCTCACCCTGACTGATCATGGCAGATCCGTCGACACGCTTAATTTCACCGACCGCGTCAGAGGCCGTAACCTGACCCGCAGCGACGCTAAGCGCGGCCCCCATCACCAGAATAAAAACGTTATTTTTCACTATGCTAGCCCCCGTGCTTGTTGAATGCACCCCTAAAGATACGTACGTGGATAGTATGGCCCGTAATCATCCAAAGTCAACCAGTTGATTTGATGTAATGTGAGTTGGGTGTAGCCAAAACTGATGCATCGTCACGGCCTCGCTTTAGTGGTCGCCCGCGTGCGTGTGGGCTTGTGTGCGCGCTTGCCAGCGTCTGGCAGGCAACGGTGAGATCCGTAGAGCGCGGCCAAGGCACGCGCCTACGGTGATGGCAGGGTCACCCACGCACGCGGTGCGCTAACGCGCCGCATCGCCGCTCGATATCGGCTTCTCCAACGAACCTTCGGTCGAGGATCGATCGCGAACCAGAGCATCTGCGCGGGCAGACACATCGAGTGCAGCCGCTCTGACGATCTTCATGTCATCAAACCAGATCGCCCCATTAAACGTCCTTTCGAAGGGCCGCGTTCCGGCCGAAACCAGCATCAATTGTTGAGAGACACAGCCATCCGGAACTTCGAAATACACCTCGAAATCGGCCCAGTCCGCGGAGCCCAGGAAGCGTTGTCCATCGGCCAACAAACCGGACTCAGGCAACACACACCGCAGTGTCCACTGAAGCCCACCCTTCGATGCGAGACTATCGATCCGAACCCTCCCGGACAAGCGATAGATTCCGGGATCCAGCACCAGTGGCTGGGCGACTCGCGAAAAACTGCCCTCATAGGCCCGAAAGCGCAGACGCAACGCCCGCCCGTTCGCTCCGCGGGTCGCAAGCGGCTCGCCGGAAAAATGATCGTTGCGGCTGACCCGCCAGCCGAAGCCGCGATCGTCGATCGGCAGCTCAAACCCGCCATCGAACAGCAGACCCAGCGATTGCCTGGCTTTGTCATCCAGCCCGCTCAGCCAAACCAGGTAGGCTTCCATCACCGCACCGTGCTTCTGTAGTCGCGCGACGTAGGCGACACGCTCATCCGCCGTAATGGGCGCCTGCGTGGATTGACGTCTCAAGGCGTATAGGAACCGCACCGGATCGGCGTCGATCGCATTGCGGGCCGCGTAGCTGAAAAAATCGGTCCACCAGGGCGGCGGCGACACCGCCAATGGCTCCAGGAGCAATCGGGACTCGGGGGTCTCCAGGATCTTAAGCAAGGCGGGAAACACCAGCGCCTGCTTGGTCCGATCGGCCTCCAGCATGGTCGACCAGTGCACCAGCGTCCGATCCAGCCGTCCACGCTGCCCCCAATAGCGTCCCGCCGCCTGCTGAACACGCGGGTCCACGGGAGCAAGCCGCGAGGCCAGCTCGATCATGGCGTCGGCCCGATCGAGCTGGCCGTCTTCGAGTAATCGATCAGCCAGCGCGATCAGCGGAAAGGGATTCGATGGATTGGCGCGATAGGCCCGCTCCAACAAGGCAGTCGATGCCTCGGGATCATCCGCGTCCAGCGTGATCGCCTTTGCGAAGAGCGCCGACGGGTGATTCGGGTGCCAACCGAGCAGGGTGTCGATCAGACCGTCTTCACCCGCGGCCACGCGACCGGCATAGTAGCCGCTGATCCCTTTTACCAGGCTGAACCAGGCCAAGGTGAACGCCAGGATGAGCATCAGCCCACGCCACCAAAAGATCCAATGTGTCACGTCATTCCCTCTTGACATCCGCTTCAAACAGAGCGGAACCGGGTTTCGCTATCAATTCAAATGATATCGCATACTTGAGATCAGGTAGTCTCCGGACTCGCTGATCAGCTCAAAATCGATACGTCCCCTCGCATCACGCCAGGTGCTTTGGCCCTGATCCTTATTGCTCACCAGAATCCTGCCCGAACCGGCCATCCGCCCGTTCGGCAGCGCCCGCCATTGCATCGCGGTGACACTGAGATTGCCCCCGGAGAGGCGCTGAAACAGATCATCATAGATCGAGCGAATTAACACCCGACCCTGCCCTTCGTTCACGCGGGCATTTTTCGTAAAGAGCGCGGCGAAATCGTCGGCGTTGCGTGCCCGATAGGCACTCTGCAGACGAGCAACGACGGCGTTGGCCGCTTGTGCCGGGGACCGGGTGTCGGATCGCTGCGCGTTGGGCGGGGCGATCGGCGCTGGTTTGGACGCTGTTTTGGACGCTGGTTCAGGCGCTGGTTTGGCAACTGGTTTGGGCATCTCGATCGGCACAGTCGGTCGCTCCGGCACAGGCGCCTGTGCAGCCGGCAACAACGTCGGCGTCGC
>JBGSKP010000636.1:0-4436 GCA_041741175.1 Thiocapsa sp.
CGGCGAGCGCCTTGCGCAGCCGCGCGCGCTGAGCCTTCTCCTCCTCGAACCAGTCCGCAAACTGCTGCACCGCCGCACGCGCCGCAGCCAGCAGCTCGCCGGCCTGGCGATTGTCGTTGAGCCGCAGCTCGAACTGATCGAGCCGATGCGTCAGCGCCTGCAGCAGCAGACGGCGACGCTCGGGGTTGTCGATCAGGTCGTCCTGCAGATAGGGGTTGCGCGTCACCACCCACATGTCCCCGAGCACCTCGAAGAGCATGCGCGCCGAGCGTCCGGTCCGGCGGCTGCCGCGCAGCTCCTCGATCAACCGCCACAGGGGCTCGCCGAGGAAACGGATGACGATCTCCCGGTCGGAGAAAGAGGTGTAGTTGTAGGGGATCTCGCGGATCCGTTGCTGGGCGGCGGCAGTCATATGAATCTGGTCATCGGCGGTTTCTTGCACTGCACAAAATGGTACCGCAAAGGCGCGCCCTCATGGCCATTGTGTTCACGTGGCAACGCAAGGATGCCGAAACATCGCAGGACGAGATTGCCCCGGTGCACCCGCCCGAACGCGCAGGTCGCTGTTGCGATCCCGGCAGATCGTCTGTTCCGGAAGTCGATTGACCTTCCATTGACTCAGGTCAAACGGCCGACGGCCGATCCCAGGTAGGTTTGCACGGATGTCCGTTCCCCCGACACAGCACCGCATCCTCAGCGATCGCGTGAACACCTTTGGTCAGCACCTGCTGAGCCGCTATGGTCAGCGGGTGCATAAGCTCGCGCTCAACGCCGGCTTTACATGCCCCAATCGCGACGGCCGCAAAGGCGTCGGCGGTTGCACCTTCTGCAACAACGTCTCATTTAGCCCCAACGCGACCGAGCCGGCATCGATCGCCGAGCAGCTCGACGCCGGACGCGCAGTGCTGGCCAAGCGGACCGGAGCGCGCCGCTTCATGGCGTATTTCCAGGCCTACACCAATACGTACGATCCAGTCGATATGCTGCGCAAGCGTTATGATGCCGCGCTCGTCCACCCGGATGTCATCGGCCTGTCGATCGGCACCCGCCCGGACTGCGTTCCGGAGGCCGTGCTGGACTTACTTGCCCAGTACCGCGCGCGCGGCAAAGAGATCTGGTTGGAGCTGGGTCTGCAATCGGCTGACGATCGCACGCTGGAGCGGGTGAATCGCGGTCATGATTTTGCCGATTTTCGCACCGCGGTCAGCGCCGCGCGTCGCCGCGGGATCCCGGTCTGCGCCCACCTGATCGTCGGTCTGCCGGGCGAGGGACGTGATGCGGCGCTCTGGAATCTGGAGCGTGTGCTGGAGCTTGGGGTCGAAGGGCTCAAGCTGCATCCGCTGCATATCGTGAAACACACCCATCTGGCGGTCGACTGGCGGCGCGGCGACTATGTCCCGCTGGAGCTGGATGAGTATGTGTCGATCTGCGCCGACCTGGTCGAGCGCACGCCGCCCGACGTGATCTATCATCGTCTCACCGGCACCGCCTCGCGCGACGTCCTGCTCGCACCCGCCTGGTGCAGCCGCAAATGGGCGGTGCTCAACGCCATCGAGGCCGAGCTGTATCGTCGCGGCTCGCGCCAGGGCGATCAGGCCCCGCCGCCTCTCCATCGACAACTTGCAAGCACCGCTTGACCCGCTGAGGAGATCACTCTGTATGGAGCTCGTCTGTCCTGCCGGCAATCTGCCGTCGCTCAAGGCTGCCGTCGACAATGGCGCCGATGCTGTCTATCTCGGATTTCGCGACGATACCAATGCCCGTCACTTCGCCGGCCTGAACTTCGGCGACAAGCAGATCCGCGAGGGTCTGAAGTACGCCCGCGACCGCAAAGTGAAGGTCTTCGTCGCCGTCAACACCTACGCTCAACCCAATGGCTGGGAGCGTTGGACCGTCGCCGTCGACCGCGCTTCCGACCTCGCCGTCGATGCGCTGATCCTCGCCGACATGGGCGTGCTCGACTATGCCGCCGAGCGTCATCCCAATCTTAACCTGCATCTCTCGGTGCAGGGCTCGGCGACCAATCCGGCAGCGATCGGGTTTATGCATCGCCACTTCGGCATCCGGCGCGTGGTCGTCCCACGCGTTCTCTCACTAGCCCAGGTTGCCCACCTGATCGAGAGCGTCGAGGTGCCGGTGGAGATTTTCGGCTTCGGCAGCCTCTGCGTCATGGTCGAAGGGCGCTGTCTGCTCTCTTCCTATGCCAGCGGTCAGTCGCCCAACACCTATGGCGCGTGCTCCCCGGCGGCCCACGTCGAATGGCGCGATACCCCGCAGGGGCAGGAGACCCGTCTCGGCGGGGTCCTGATCGAGCGGCGCGCGCATGACGAGCCGGCCGGCTACCCGACGCTCTGTAAAGGCCGCTTCGAGGTCAATGGCGAGATCCGCCACGCGATCGAAGAGCCGACCAGTCTGAACACCCTCGACATCCTGCCGGACATCCTGGCCGCAGGAGTGAGCGCGATTAAGATCGAAGGGCGCCAGCGCAGCACGCGCTATGTGTCGCAGGTTACTCGGGTGTGGCGCGACGCGATCGACGCCTGCACACGCAACCCGCAGGCATTCCGTCCGAAAGACGCCTGGCATCAGACACTCGCGCAGGTCTCGGAAGGCGCACAAACGACGTTAGGCCCCTACCACCGGCCCTGGCATTAAACCGCTTCCATCGCTCATGACAACAGATCCTATGCACAGCGAATCACCACGCCCACGCCTGACGCTCGGGCCCCTGCTCTATCACTGGCCGCGCGAGCAGGTCCTCGACTTCTACGCCGAGATGCTCGACACCCCGGTCGATGTCATGTATCTGGGCGAGACGGTCTGCTCGAAACGACGCCTGCTGCGTCCGGAGGATTACTGGGAGCTGGCCGAGCGGGTGGCCGCGGCGGGCAAGCAGCCGGTTATCTCGACCCTGGCGTTGATCGAATCGGACGGCGAGCTGAAGACCCTGAAGCGCATCTGTGCAGACGAGCGCTTTCTGGTCGAGGCCAATGACCTGGGCGCACTGGACTTTCTGGAAGGCCGCCCCTTTGTCGCCGGTCACTCGATTAATCTCTATAACCAGCGCACGCTGGCCTTCCTGACGGCCCGCGGACTAAAGCGCTGGGTTCTGCCGGTCGAACTCGGTCGCGAAACCGCCACTGATCTACTGAGAACACGTGCCGAAGGCGTTGAGTGCGAGCTGTTTGCATTCGGCCGTCTGCCACTGGCCTATTCCGCCCGCTGCTTCACCGCCTACAACCGCAATCTGCCCAAAGACGACTGCCAATTCTGCTGTCTCGACTATCCCGACGGGCTGGTCGTCGCGACCCAGGACGGTGATCCCTTCCTCGCACTCAATGGCATCCAGACCCAATCAGCCGCAACCCATAATCTGCTGCCCGCACTGGCTGAAGTGACCCGTCTCGGGGTCGATCTGCTGCGGATCAGTCCGCAGTCACAGCATACGGCAGGCGTGATACAGGTCTTCGCCGACTGTCTGAGCGGCGACATGGATGTCTCGACGGGCCTGTCGAGACTGCAGTCCTGGACGCCAGACGGCCTCTGCGACGGCTATTGGAGCGGACAAGCCGGTATTGCGACCGCCGCGACAGCGGCGGCCTGAAAACGAAACCGGCGCTGCGCAGGCGCAGTATCACGAGAGAAAGGAGCTCAGACCGGGTGGCGTAATGTGACCGGATACCGGGCCAAAAACCAATCCGCAGACTGCCGGATGCCGACGTCGTCGGGCATCCAATCGATCCCGAGCACGCGCGTGGTCTTTTCCGCGTCGAGCCGGATATCCTGCTGCCAGACCGCCAGCACGGATGGCGGAATCGGTTCCGGCCACCAGGGCGCACGAAGTCGCAACTTTTTCAACGCGATCTCGCCAATTTTCAGCGGCGGCCCGAGCAGTTTACCGTCCAATCGCACCCGGCGTTCCGACAGACGTTTCAGCGGCGTCGCACCAATCGCGACGGCGAGTTTTGCGAAGAATCGGTTCCAGCTCTCCGGATGCGGCGTCACCAGATTAAACGCCTCGCCGATCGCCGTCGGGGTGCGCAGGGCTGCCATCACGGCCGCGCACACATCATCGCGATGCACGAGATTGCAGATTCCGTCGCCGAGCGGACCGAGATCGCCCAGACGCCCGGCACGCAGCCAGCGCGCACTGCGACCGATCCACTGCTCGCTATCCGGTCCGTAAACGATACCCGGACGCAGGATCACGACCTTGCCGCCTTGGGCAGCGAAGTCCTGCGCGAACTGCTCGGCGTTCACCTTCGCTTCGGAATACCAGCCGATGGGCGGTGTCAGCGGGTCACTCTCGCGCACCCGGCCGGTGGCGGAGCCATAAACGGCCATGGTGCTGAAGTGAACGACAAGCGGCTCGGTCGGCGCAGCACCCGCGGCGTCGAACAGGACTTTCGCGCCCTCCTCGATCGCGCGGCCGTCGC
>JBGSKP010000637.1:0-3107 GCA_041741175.1 Thiocapsa sp.
TCGCCTGCTTTCGTGCCTACGCATCGCCGTGTCCGTTGCCGTCCACGCCGCAAGGCTCGATACTGGGCTCGCGGCGCACGATTACCCAGGCGGGATTCCCACCCGCTAGAACACGCGGCCTTGCCAGGCCGCACTGTCCCAGGAACTCCGGACCTGAAGAGTGGCGTTGTTGTATCACTTTGCGCTTTTGTTCCGCGGGCTGCTGTCAGCGCTGCACGTCCGCTGCGAATCGACCCCGTCAGGAGGCGGTTATGAAACAAATCTGGAAATAGCTGAAGGTGGGCTGCGTCCCGTCGGCAGTAAATCCAGGAATACCCGTTCAATTGTCAGCAAATCTGTAATAGCCCGCGCCAATCTGATTTTAACACCCGGTAATATGAGCGTGACGTTGTCCTATGATGGAATCCGCGCTTCAAATTTCACCCATCTGAATGAGGATGTTTTCATGCCATTGATGACCCGTGCATTCGCCGAGCTGATCGGCACCTTTTGGCTTGTACTCGGCGGATGCGGCGCCGCTGTCTTTGCCGCCGGAGTCCCCGATGTCGGGATCGGCTATCTGGGCGTGTCCCTGGCCTTCGGCCTCACCGTCGTGACCATGGCCTATGCGATCGGACATATCTCCGGCTGCCACCTGAATCCAGCGGTCTCGCTCGGCCTGGCTGTCGGCGGGCGCTTTCCCTTCGCCGAGTTACCTGTCTACGTGATCTTTCAGGTCATCGGCGCCACCATCGCCGCCTTCCTAATCTGGTACATCGCCCAGGACATGGGGATCTATAAAGAAGGCCAGGCGACGTTCGAGCTGGCGGCGAACAGCCTGGCCGTGAACGGCTACGGCGAGCTCTCGCCCCAAGGCTACGGCATGGTGACCGGCCTCGTGACCGAGATTGTCATGACCATGATGTTCCTCTTCATCATCCTCGGCGTCACCGAGCCGCGCAGCAGCGCAACCGGCGTTGCCGCCGGGCTCGCAATCGGCCTGACACTCACCCTGATTCATCTGATCTCGATCCCGATCACCAACACCTCGGTCAACCCGGCGCGAAGCACCGGACCTGCCCTGGCACTGCTGACGGGCGGACAAGGTCTGGCCGCGAGCCAGCTGTGGCTGTTCTGGGTCGGCCCGCTGATCGGTGCGGCGATCGCCGGTCTGCTGTATCGCGGTGTCTTCGAGCTCAAATCAAGCACGCAAGCAACGCATCTGGGCGATTAACACATGCTGCGGACTTCTGCGGCCGGGTGCACCGAATCGGTTTGCCAGCTGGTGGATCATTCGGTGCCTCGATCGCAGGAGTCTTCAGACAGCATCCGGCGGCACGAGAAAGGTGACCGCCTCGCGGGAAATAAGGGGCCACGGGAAATAAGGGGCCACCATTTAACTGACCCCGATCAATGGCACGACCTATTTTCTCGTGCCCGGACACGCGTTCGGTCATGCCGCGAAGCGCCGTCCCGTCACCGCAAACGCGCCGTCGTTACTCGTTGGCCCAAGTTTAACACCCCATCTCGACCGCCCTTGATTTTCATTGGCTTACGCCGAACGAAGTGGGCGAGTGGCACTACAAGCATGCCATTCTGTGAGATGAGGGATCAGACAATCATGTTATGCACACCTCCTGGGGTGGGATCACTGCCGAGGACCCGGATGAGCGCCAGCTGCGCCGGTTCGGGCTGGGTGGCCTTGCGCACATGCAGGGTACGCCCGTCGGGACGGCGGAAGGTGGCGGTGACCCGGCATTGGCCGGCGAGAATCGCGCGCAAGGTAGACCACCGGTCGGTGATGCCGTGGGCCTGCAAGCGCCGGCGGATGACTTGGACGAACTGGTAGGCCAGCACCGTGATAAACAGATGTCCCTCGGCCCGCTCTGCCGTCTGATGATAGACCGGGCGCAGACCCAGCTCCGATTTTAAGGAGCGGAAGACCGCTTCCAGGTCGGTGAGCATGACGTACGTGCGCCACAGCTGCTCCGACTCCCAGGTCAGCTCGTTGGTGCGCAGGCAATAGACCCCGGGGTGCGTGACCAAGGTGCCGTCGACCGGTCGGCGCTCCCAGCGGATGGCTTGGGCATTGACCCCGCCGGCGTCCGGCTCGATGGTGATGGTGTAATGCTGCCCGACGCCGTGACTCTTCTCCTTCAACCGCCCGATGCGCTCCCACAGCGTCGTGATGCACTTGGTGGTGCGCGGGCGGGCCAGTCCCGCGTGCAGGGCCTGCAGGGCCGTCTCGAAGCGCGTGCAAAACCGCTCGGCGATGCCGTCTTCCTTGTGTGCCCGGCGTTCGGAATAGCAGTACAGGCGAACCTCCCCGCCCTCGGCATCGAGGACGCGCTGCACGGCGACGGGATCCCCGCCGGCGGTCCGGATCGAGATTGCCGCCTCCGCATCGAATTGGCGTTGCCGCTCCCGGCTTACCACCAGATCGCGATAGCCCTGCGCGCGCAGCCACACCAGATTCGCCTCGGTGGCAATGCCGCGGTCCATCACCACCAGGGCGCCGGTGGGGGCGCCCAACCCGGCGAGCATGCTCCCCAGGGTCGTGCCCTCCACCACGTTGCCGTCGAAGACCTCGGAGCGCCGCACAAAGCCGCTGCCGTCGAGCACCAGGCCCAGGGTCACCAACGGGCAGTCGCTGCGTTTCTCCTTGGAATGGCCGCGCTTGGCCCGGGGATTGGCCGCCGCCTCGCCTTCAAAGAAGGTGTTGGTCAGATCGTAGAGCGTGACCGTCCAATCCAGCCCGAAGAATTCACTGACCCGGGCGAACAGCGTCTGCTCGATGCTCGCGCGGTGGCGCAGCAGGGCATCGGAGGCGCGGTAGAAGCGCATCAGGTTAAACGTCTCAAAATCGACGTCCAGCAGTTCGCCCAGTCCACTGGCATCGACCAACCAGCGTCGGGTGGCGCGCTCGGAGCCCGGCGCGGCCATCCGGGCGATGATCGCCCCAAGGATCGCGGTGCGTTCCGGACCGTTGAGCCCCAAGGTGTCGAGCAGGGTCGCAAACTCCAGCTGCGCCATCGCCCACAGCCCGACCGACTCCACCCCGACCGAGCGCGGGCGGCTGAAGATCAGCGTGTCCACCTCGATGGTGTCGACCTCGGCCGGTGCCGGCG
>JBGSKP010000638.1:0-5874 GCA_041741175.1 Thiocapsa sp.
GCCCGGCCCGCTCCACCGCCGCCGCCGCCAGAACTCGGCGCATCAGGAAACGGGAGCTGGGCACCAGGGATGCCACCTGCATCGGGTGCCGGAGGAACTGACGGACGAACAGCAGGCGGCCGTCCACGCTGTTGGGGGATCTGCGGTTGCTCACGAGTCGTGTTTTCTCGGAAAGCCGTGGGATCTCTATACCGAATCATACCCGACGTTTCTCAGCAGCGGTTGTCTGCCTTCGCGATGCAAGGGCGTCGTCGGCGTGTGGCCCTCACGGTTTGCATCATGAGCTTTTTGAGCCGTATCGGCGACTGCCCGGGATCGTGGGCTTGCATCGGCTGCGGACCCGCAGGTGCTTCGCATAGCACCTCCGAATCAGCCTTCGGGGTGAATTGACGGTCTTGGTCCGAAGGCAGATACTCCGACTTGTGCGGTCGGTTATTCGTGCATAAGAGGCTGACGACGCTTGAGTCTTTGACATAAGCCAGTCGCCGAACGGCCGGTCGACAGCACTAAATCAAGTACCACCAAAGGCGAGGTCATCAAGACAACGATGAAACATATCGAGCTGGCGTCCTTCGACGATTTTCTGTATCTGGCTCGGCGGCAGTCCGAGCCTCAGCAATTGCTGTTCGTGTTCACGCGCAACGAGCTTCCGGATGGTCACACGCCCGCGCAAGCCGAGCACTACAAGGCCGGTCGAGGCGGGCATTTGGCGCCGGTCGTTTGTGTGGACAAGGCACCGCACGAGATCGGCGGTTTCTCGGCCTTTGTGGAGGAGGCCGACGGGAATATCGAGGATTGGGCGGTGTTCTTCGTGGCTGCCCTGCCCGGGGTCGCGAATCGCGAGCCGACCCCGCTCGCGGTGGAGGAGGCGCTCGATCGGATGGTCGAATCCGTGCGGATCGGGCAGGTCGGCACCTATTTGGCCTTCGATCGCTCGGGTGCGCCTTTGCAGTTCGCCGCGGTCAATTGACGTGTGAGTGGCGGGTGTCGGGACGACATCCCGCCGCGCCCGCATCGAGTTCATGCGCAATGGGTCTTACGGCAGGTCGCCCCGACGGAAGAGCAGATATCCGCTTAGGGCACAAGCGGGATAAAAGTGGCCTGGCTCAATTCCTGCGGTTGCGTGTCGATAGACGATATGATCAGAGTCCTTCAGGCCGTCGCTGGCCGGTCGCGTCAGGCGTTTCGTGTGGCGTGTTGACCGGCTTTTTCGGCCGTCGCCGCCCCTTTTTCCCTGGGGAGATATGGTGCATAGGGAAATCATCGTGCGTAGCGGCAAGGGAGGCAAAGGCCGGATGACTACATTGCCTATTTTGACTCTCTCTATTCCGGCAGACAAAGCTGCCATGCGGGTTGGAGGCGCGTAACCATTTCGACTCGATAAAGTTTGGTTCGCAAGATAGTCCAGCGTGTCAGATCAAACGAATCCCGATATAAGTGCGCCATCCAGTCCGCTAGGAGTACTGCTGCATAGGTTTCTGTGTCGCCGGTATCACAGATAGCAAGCCCAGCGCTGTGCCGGTACCCGGTCACTATGGTTGCCTCGTCATAGCCCAAGCGGTGGAGTGCAACCGCCGCTGTGCCTGCACGACATGTCGTCTCCTCGGGCAGAGTCGATTCTGCCGATGAGGCAACGGGGTTGAGTGCCGCCGGTAACTCTGAGAAATGAAGGTTGGCAAACAAGGCTTGAACGTACGCAGCCAGCTCGGGTGTATTCGCCGCATGCCAAAAATTGAAGACCACCGTTTGGCGCGGCTGGGTAACCTCGGTCACCCCATGGTATGAATCCGCGTGAAGCGGAAAGCCAAAGGCTTTGTTGTATTCAGGATCAACACTGAACACCGCCTTGCCCTCCGGCGATGAGAATAATTCTAGAACACCGCCATGATCAGGTTGCCAATGTTTATTAAGTTGCACGACCAGTCGCGCAATCTCATAGCCTAAAAGTGGTCGGTCACTATGTATACCAATGACGTGCCCCGGCAGCATTCGTTGAGCCGTGACTAGAATACGACCAACGAGTGGCAGGCGGGTAATCTCTCGCATCCTAGCGAGTATTTCGGCTTGAAACGATGCCGGAATATTCTTGGTAACGTCGCAAAGAGAGCACCGGTAAAAGGCACCATCCCGATGCTGCCAATCATTGGTTTGCAAAAATAGGCCCTCAAGCACCGCACACTGGTCCTCGGAAAATGCAGAGTCCATACAAAAAAAGGGAAATGGGTTTTGGTGGTGATTCGGTTTCAAGAGCAACGGTTGAACTCCTTCGCTGCGCGCCAAGCGGTAGTCCGGCAGCCGCTGAGGCAATATGCGGAGCGCATCCGGCACGCCCTGACGCTATATAAGGTCGCCGTCGTGCCCGGCGGACCAACGGGGAGTCGGTCACGACACCGACCGCAGGGCGAGCCCAAGCACAAACGGTGACGCCAAGGACCGAGTCCGCGTGCATGGTTTCATGCTGCCGCATCCAGCGTGGGTCACATCATCCGTTTGCTCACTGAAAAGTTGTCTGAAACGGCGCGGTTGCAATGTCCCATCCAGAGATCCCGAATCATACCGTCGTCGCCGCACGCGGTCTGACCAAGACCTATGTGATGGGCGAGGTCGAGATCCATGCCCTGCGCGGCCTGGACCTTGATCTGTATGCCGGCGAGCTGGCGGTGATGCTCGGGCCGTCGGGTTCGGGCAAATCGACCCTGCTGAACATTCTGGGCGGGCTGGACCGCGCCTCCGGCGGCGTGGTTCGTTATCTGGACCAGGATCTGACGCAGGCCGACGAGAAGACGCTCACGGCGTTTCGGCGGCAGTATGTCGGCTTTGTCTTCCAGTTCTACAATCTGATCTCCAGCCTCACCGCCCGCGAGAATGTGGCCATCGTCACCGAGATCAGCCGCTCTCCGATGACCCCGGAAGACGCCCTCGCCCTGGTGGGTCTCGAAGAGCGTCTGGATCACTTCCCGTCCCAGCTCTCCGGCGGCGAGCAGCAGTGCGTGGCCATCGCCCGTGCGGTGGCCAAGCAGCCGGCGGTGCTGCTCTGCGACGAGCCGACCGGTGCACTGGATTCCAAAACGGGCATCCGCGTGCTCCAGGTCATCCAGCAGATCAACCGGGCGCTGGGTACCACCACGGCGATCATTACGCACAACGCCGTGATTGCCGACATGGCCGACCGTGTGATCCGCTTGGTCGATGGACGGGTACGGGAGATTCAGGTCAACCCTAGTAGGCCGCGAGATCCCGCCGCGCTGGACTGGTAGCCGGCGCTGCGGCGCGCTCAGCGCTGGATCCGCGGCGCGTTGAAGCGCGACTGCATTGGGTCGCTGGCTTTGACATAGTCCAGGAGCACCTTGCCCTCGTCCGAACGCACCCGGAGCTTGGAGTAGTCGTAGACCATGCCTCCGAGATGCTGCATCAGCAGGTGGATGCCTCCGCACGCCGTCGGTGTAAGACCGCAGAAGAAGAAGCCGAGTGTCTCGGCCTCGGGGACCAGCGCGATGATCGCCGGATCCTCCAGGCTCAGGCTCAGACGCACGGCCTTGGTCCCACGGATCAACAGATCGCGCAGTTGTGCCCGCAGCACATCGAGGAAGTCCGCCCCGTACTCCTGCACCCGGATGGTGGCCACGTCGAACTCCTGATCCAGCACCGTTTGCATGAGGCTGCGGGTGGCGTCCGGTGCGGTCATGTCTGCGCTGTTGCAGACCTTGGGCTCCACCCTGGCCGCCACGTCGACCGCCAGCTCCAATCCAAGCCAGCGGCAGATCCGCCTGACCATTTTGGCATGCGCGGGTGGCGCATAGATGACGCTGTACTGCGGTTTGCGGATCGCAATGAGCATTAGCAAGAAGGTCTCCCGATGCGCGTCTGCGTCCGCGTCCGCGTCGGCGATGGCCCGAAAGTGGAAGGCCGGCGCCTCGGCCACCAGCAGTGCGCAATCCCGAAAACCGTTCAGATGGGCGGTTTTCTGACTGTAGTCATGGGTGGTGACGGCCGTCACGAACACCATCTCAAGGCCGATGCCGGGGGCGGCCTCCAGTAGCGACTTGGTCAGTTTGTGCAGACAGCCGCGACCCCGATGTGCGGGTTTGGTCAGACCGATTCCCACCTCGGCCGCAACGGCAGCGGAGGTGGCGCGCCGCAGCGCGACATGGCTGACCACCTCCCCCGCAGGGGTTACGGCGACCCAGGAGCAGAGCTTGCCCTGGGCATTTAATGCCTTGATCTGCTCCGGAAAATACACGTGGTGGTGCGGGTAGGTGTCGCCGTAGGCGATGAATGCCAGCCCGGAGACCTGTACTGCCTCATCGGGATGCATCGGGCGTATCGTATAACTTCCGGATATGGGCGCAGGGGCCGGCTCGCTGATCACCAGCTTTTTTGTCTGATTCGCGCCGTTGAAACGCTTGATCAGCACGGTCTCCAGGTTGCCATGACCCAGATTGCGCAGATGGACCTCGTCGCACATCGCCCGCATGATGCCCATGCCGAGACCCTTCATGTCCGGGTCTTTTCCCAGGTCTGGCAGGCGATCCGGAATCATTGCAGGATCAAAAGGCAGGCCCCGATAGCCCAGGGTGATCCGCACCGCATCGGCGGTCGTTTCGAAACGCAGGGTCACGTCCTCCCGCACGCCGGGTTCGAAACCGTAACGCAGCATATTCGAGAAGGCTTCTTCCACGGCTAAGCTCAGCCGCGTCGTCTCCGCCGACGAAAGGCCAGCCATGGTCGCGAGCTGCTCCACAAAGTTCTGGACCAGGGTGAGATACGCCAGACTGTTTGGCGTGATCACCTGAGCGCGGATAGGGCTCACGAAGCATCCCCGGCCGATCGCTCGAAGGTCAGGGCCTGTAACAACATAAGATTCGGGGTCTATCAGCGTTCGGGTCGGCAGTCGGAATTCTAGAGAGCGCCCTATGTTTCATCAATGGTTGTGAGCGTCTGTCCTGCGGACAACTCGCGGCGGCGGGTCGTCCGCTGTCGCGCCACATGATTCGGCGGATTCGCCGGAACGGGGCGTCAGGCGGCTGGCAGACTTGTCCTGGTACATCGCCAGATCGGCATGGTGCATCAACTCGCTGGCGTCCTTGCCGTGTCTCTGGAACAGCGCGTGCCGCCGTCTCTGCGCCTGGAGGTGCCCGGTTTCGATGAGCCGGTCCGCGGCCTGCTGCTCTCCATCCCGGACGGTCGCTAGCCGGTGTTGAATCGGCTGTATCTGCGTGAAGGCGCGCTGCCCGAGCCGGAGCGTTCCGATCAGGTCGTTGTCAGCGAGCCCTTCGCCGAGGCGCACGCACTGCACGCCGGGGATCGCTTGACGGCGCGATCATCGACGGCCGGGTCCAGCGGCTGATCGTCAGCGGCGTGGCCCTGTCGCCGGAGTTCATCTACCAGGTGGGACCGGCCGACATCCTGCCGGACTACAAGCGCTTTGCCGTGCTCTGGATGAACCGCCGCCCGCTAGCCCATGCGATGGACATGGACGGCGCCTTCAACAGCGCCCTGCTCTCGCACCAGGCCGGGGTCGACTGACGGTCGCCACCTTCCTGTTCAACCTGCTCATCGGACGCATCATTCAGACGCAGCGTCAGCAACTGGCCATCCTCAAGGCATGCGGCTACGGCAACGGCGACATGGCCGCGCACTATGGCATGCTGAGCGGACTGATCCTGGTCGCGGGCCTGGGGCCGGGGGTCCTCCTCGGGGCTTGGGCGGTCGAAGCCATGGCCGAGGTCTACACCGAGTACTACCGATTCCCCGAGCTGAGCTTTCGGCTGCAGCCGCTGGTCGTGGTCCTCGCCGTGCTGGTGACGGCGGCCGCTGCCGCATTGGGTACCTTCCGCGCGGTGGGCCATGCCGTCAGGCTGCCGCCGGCAGAGG
>JBGSKP010000639.1:0-4588 GCA_041741175.1 Thiocapsa sp.
GCACCGCCGGGACCGGCGCACCGGCGACCACGGGCAACATCTGCAGCAGCGCGCCACACATGATCAAACCCAGATAACCGATGGCAATCAGGTGGGTCGCGGCGAGCGCGCCGGGCATCCAGCGCGAGACCAAGAGGGTCGGCCCCTGCCAGGCCAAGAACAGCCCGGCGGCGATCGCAAACAGCGGCGCGGTCAGGAAAAAGCGCGCGGGGATGTCGATCGGCGGGGCCTGATCGAGAGAAAGTCCGCCCGTGCCCATCATTTTTTTGAACCGCGTCCGGAGCGCGTGACGTCGCCTGATCGTTTGGATGGAGCGTCGTGGATACGTGAAGCCATTGGCGCGACGCGGTTCAAGAAAATGAATAAATTGATCTTTTTAAACCGCGCGGCTCCGACGCCGGTCGGCAGGGACGAACCGGGAATCCAAGCACTGAACACCGCATGGCCCAACGCGCGCGGTTTAAAAACGGCTCGCACCCTGTTGCCGCAATCGACTGACCGTACGCTGATGCTTCGGCACGGGCGAGATCAGGATGCGATACCGATCGTCCTCGGAGCTGATCTCCCAGCGGTAGCCCATGCGTCGCAGCATGTCGTAGAGCGGATAGGGCTCGCGACGGTGGAGCACGCACAGGCGATCGCCCGGCGGCAGGTCCGCAAGCGCATCGAGGATCCGCTCCATTGGCTCCGGGGCGGGAAGATCGCTGACGTCGAGTGTTCTGTCCATGGTTTAGCCCGCCTGCAGTCGGTTCAGAATGGTTGTGGTCTGGTCACCCAGACTCTGCTCGGCCATCGGATAGAGAATGCCTTCTTCCTTCGAGTTGTGCTGCTGGATCAGCAGGTGGAGTGTTTCCAAGATCCCGAGACAGCCGTCGGCATCCTGCTCGCCGACCGCCTCCTCGAACTCCTCGACGAGACTGCGCATCTGCCCGTGCTCCATGGTCATCATGCCGGTCGGTCCGCTTGCCCAGGGGCTGACGGCGACCAGCTCCGGAAAGAGCACCTGCTCCTCCATGTCGAAATGGCCGATCAGGGCCTTCGAAAAATCGGTTGCCTGCTCAGCGAGTCGCGTCCAATTGCCGCCCGAGACCGCCTGCTCGCAGGCGGCAAGCAGATGGTCACAGCGCTGGTGGTCATCGGTCATGAAGGTGGCGATCGAGTCGGTCATGGTGAATCCTCCGGTTGAATGACCCGGCATTCTCCCGGCATGGCGCGGGTCGTCCTTGACCTAGGTCAGATCCCAGCGTTCGCGATCGCGTCGGCAAGGCCCGCAAATCCGAGTTGCCCAGGCGGATTTGACCTGTGTCAAGGACGGTAATCAGGCCGACTGTCAATCTTCATTGACACTCACAACAGGCCGGGGACTCGACGCATGCGCATTCTCTTCATCCACCCAAATTACCACTCGGGCGGCGCCGAGATCGCCGGCAATTGGCCGCCGGCGTGGGTGGCCTATCTCACGGGTGCGCTCAAGACCGCGGGTTTCACCGAGGTGCGCTTCGTCGACGCCATGACCAACGATCTGTCCGAGGAGCAGGTCCGCGCCGCCATCGTCGCGTATCGCCCCGACATCGTCGGCTGCACGGCCATTACGCCCTCCACCTACAAGGCCCAGCGCCTGCTTGAGATCGTCAAGGAGGTCGACCCCAAGATCGTTACTGTCCTCGGCGGCGTGCATGCCACCTTCATGTATCAGCAGGTCTTGGGCGAGGCGCCCTGGATCGACGCCATCGTGCGCGGCGAGGGCGAGGAGATCGTCGTCGATCTGGTCCGCACCATCGACGAAGGCCGTTGGCCCGAGGAGCGCGGCAAGGTCAAAGGCATCGCCTACGCCGTCGACGGCAAGATCATCGCCACCCCCGCCGCACCGACCGTGAAGGACCTGGATGCCATCACGCCCGATTGGGGCGTGCTGGAATGGGACAAGTACAACTACATCCCGCTCAACAAGCGCGTCGCCATCCCGAACATGGCCCGCGGTTGTCCCTAAACCTGCTCCTTTTGCTCGCAGTGGAAGTTCTGGCGCGATTACCGCATCCGTGATCCGAAGAAGGTCGTCGACGAGATCGAGACCCTGGTGCGCGACCACGACGTCGGTTTCTTCATCCTCGCCGACGAGGAGCCGACTATCAATCGCAAGAAGTTCATCGCCTTCTGCGAGGAGCTGATCGAGCGCAATCTCGGGATCCTCTGGGGCATCAACACCCGCGTCACCGACATCCTGCGCGACGAGGACATGCTGCCGCTCTATCGCAAGGCCGGCCTGATCCATGTCTCGCTCGGCACCGAGGCCGCGGCGCAGCTCAAGCTCGACCGCTTCAACAAGGAGACCACGGTCGCCGACAACAAGCGGGCGATCGGCCTGCTGCGCGATGCCGGCATCCTCACCGAGGCGCAGTTCATCGTCGGGCTCGAGAACGAGACCGCCGAGACGCTCGAAGAGACCTACCAGATGGCGCGCGACTGGAAGCCGGACCTCGCCAACTGGGCCATGTACACCCCTTGGCCCTTCACGGATCTCTTCCGCGAGCTGGGCGACAAGGTCGAGATCTTCGATTACGAGAAGTACAACTTCGTCACGCCCATCATCAAGCCGGCCGCCATGGATCGCGCCGAGCTGCTCGACCGCGTCATGCACAACTATCGCCGCTTCTACATGCACAAGGCGCTCTTCTCCTACCCCTGGGCGGGCAGCGGCGAGCGGCGGCGTTATCTGCTCGGCTGTCTGAAGGCGTTCCTCAAGGCCGGCTTCGAGCGCAAGTTCTACGATCTGGGCAAGGTCAACTACTGGGGTCCGCAGTCCAAGAAGAAGGTCGACTTCCACTTCGACCCCAAACGCACCCGCGTCGCCGAGGGCGGTACCGACTGGAAGGCCAAGCACAGCCGCAAGATCAAGGGCGACGTCCAGGCCCAGATCATGGCCTGCGGCGGCGGCAAGGAGCAGCTCGACCAGGCCGAGATCGATGCCCTGACGGTCGCACCGCCGATGCTGCCCAAGAAGACAGCCACCAATACGTCGGTTAAGGTGATGATCGATTAGGGCCGAAGCGGCAGGGATGGGTGCGCCGTGACTCCCCCATCCCTGCGCGAACGATCCCCGCGCACGACATCCGATCCTCGAGTGCTGCTCCGCCGCTGTTGTCTTGACGCTGATTGTCTCGAGCTGCACAGCACGCCCCTGCTCCTGAGCGCTTCGCAAACAGTATCGTCATCATTCAGTGGTCACGATAGCTCTTTGCCGGAACCTGTCTTAGCCGGAGGATAGCGACGGCCATGGCCATCTTCGTAGCGCTCGCCGACACGCCTAGCAGGGCATGCTAAGCCGTCAGCCGCGCATAGAGAACCGGAAGCTGCGCAGGAAGCTCGGTGGGCCGGCGGATGACGACATAGCCGCCGGTGCCGAAGAGGTGGGGGAGATAGTCGTTGCCGCGCTCGTCGATGGTGACGCAGAAGCAGGTCAGGCCGAGGGCGCGGGCCTCCTGGACGGCGCGACGGGTATCTTCGATACCGTAACGGCCTTCATAGCGGTCGAGGTCGTTGGGCTTGCCGTCGGAGAGGATCAGCAGGAGACGGCGGCCGCCCGGCTGCGCGGCGAGCAGGCGGGTCGAGTAGCGAATGGCGGCGCCCATGCGGGTGTAATAGCCGGGCTTGATGGCGGCGATGCGCCCGCGCACGCCGGCGCCGTGCGGCTCCTCGAAGTCCTTCAGGCTGTGGATTCGCACCGGGTCGCGACGACGCGACGAGAAGCCGAGCATGCCGAAGCGATCGCCGGTCGCGGCCAGACTCTCGGCGAAGAGAAAGAGACTGTCGCGGATCACATCGATGACGCGTGCGCGGTCGTCGACCCAGGTATCGGTCGAGAGCGACAGATCCGAAAGCAGTAGGCACACCAGATCGCGCGCCCCCTTGCGCATGTCGCGATAGAGTCCGTCGGCATGGGTTCCGGCACCGGCTTGGCGGTCCGTGGCGAAACGCAGATAGGCGTCCAGATCGATCTCTTGTCCATCGGACTGGCCGCGCTGCCAGACCCGCGCCGGGGCGAGGGCCTGGAACTGATGGCCGAGCCGCCGGGCCGTGCGGCGCAGGTGCTCGGGCAACTCGCAGGGTGTGGCGTCCGCGGCGATGAGCGGGATCACGCGACACCGGTTCGGGCACAGTGTGCCCTTTCGCCAATCCCACTCGGGCAAGAGAATCCCCTCCGAGAGGACGAGGTCGTCCTCGGACTCGGCCGGCAGATCCAGGTCGAATTTCAGACGCGCGCCGGACGCCTTAAGGTCGCGCGCCACCGAGATGCGATCCAGATCGGCGGCGGCGGTGCGGGCGCGCTCCAGGTCGTCCTCCTCGTCGGTCCCGCGGTCGACCTGGGCATGCTCGCCCCAGGTGAGGATGTTCTCCATTCGGATCGTGATCAGCCCCTGGTCCTTCTCCGGCATGGCGACCCGCTCTGCACGTCGCCGACGGCGCTCGCCGAGCGACTCGACGGCGGCATCGCGATCGATGTCCTGCGCCTCGCCGCCGGAGGGATCGGACCAGGCGCCCACGGGGAGCTCGGGATCCGGATGCAGCCAGAGGACGACCGGATAAGGAG
>JBGSKP010000640.1:0-2043 GCA_041741175.1 Thiocapsa sp.
TGTGCGTCGGCGATGTGATGCTCGACCGTTTCGTTTACGGCGTCGTCGAACGGATTTCGCCCGAAGCGCCGGTGCCTGTCCTGCGCCAGTCTCGCGCCGCCAGCATGCCCGGCGGCGCCGCTAACGTTGCCCGCAACCTCGCCTCCCTCGGTCTGGACGCCGTGATCGTCGGCGCCATCGGTGAGGATGAAGCCGGCCGCGAGCTGGCTGGCCTGCTCGATCAGTCGCCCGGCATATCGGCCCACCTGGTCGTCCTCAAAGGGCGTCCGACAACCCTGAAGACCCGCATGGTCGCAGGCGGCCAGCAATTGCTGCGGCTCGACGCCGAAGAGGTCGGCCCGCCGGACGCCGATAGCGAGCGTGCATTGATTGCGCAGATCACCGCGCTCATCCCGGCCGTCTCGGCGATCCTGATCTCCGACTATGCCAAGGGTCTGCTGTCAGCCGCCCTCATCGACGCGGTTCTGGCCGGCGCCCGCCTGCACAACCTGTCGGTGATCGCTGACCCCAAGGGCAAGGATTTCAGTCGCTACGGCGCCGTCGATATCCTGAAGCCCAACGCGGGCGAACTGGCATCCGCAGTCGGCTTGCCGACCGCCGCAACGGCAGATGTTGAACGCGCGCTCGAAGCCGCCCGGGCGCAGCTGCCCGCCAAGGCCATCGTGGTGACGCGCGCGGCGCAAGGCATGTCCTACATCGCCCAAGGCGGACCGCCCGGGCATGTCAGCGGCAAGGCCCGGGACGTATTCGATGTATCTGGCGCCGGCGATACCAGTCTCGCCGCGCTGGCCATGGCCATAGTCGCAGGCGCCAGCCTCGACGAAGCGGTCCAGCTCGCGATCCTGGCGTCCGGTATTGCTGTCGGAAAGTCGGGCACAGCGACCGTTTCGGCGTCGGAGCTGCTCGATACGGCCGCGCTGGAGCAATGGTCACAGAAGGCGGGAACCCTCTCGGTTGACGCGATGGTGGGCCAGATCGAGCGCTGGAGGGAAGGGGGCCTCAGGATCGGATTCACCAACGGCGTGTTCGACATCCTTCACCCCGGTCACATCCGCGTGCTTGAGGAATCCCGCAGCCGCTGTGACCGGCTGATCGTGGGATTGAATTCCGATGCATCGGTGAAGCGCCTCAAGGGTCCGGAGCGGCCGGTGAACGACGCGGTATCGCGGGCGCAGGTGCTCTGCGGCCTGGCATCGGTCGATGGTGTGGTGGTCTTCGAGGAGGATACGCCGCTGGAGCTTATCACCGCCTTGAAACCGGATGTGCTGATCAAGGGCGGCGACTATTCGCGCGAAACCATTGTCGGCGCCGACCTGGTTGAAGCCCGCGGCGGCGAGGTTGTTATCGTGGCGACCGTTCCGGGGCACTCGACGACATCAACCATCGCTCGGTCCAAAGGCGGTTCCTGACCGGAACTGCCGAAGTCCGGGGCAGGGGCCCTGCCCCGCCTCAGTTTGTCGAATGTTTCTTCAGCTCGTAGGTGCCCCGCCCGGTGATATCGAACCACTCCGGAATGTCGGGATGGCTGAGCGGCATTTCCGAATCGTCCGGCACCAGGTTCTGCTCCGAGACATACGCGATGTAGTGCGTCCGCTCATTCTCGGCGAAGAGATGGTAAAACGGCTGATCCTTGCGGGGGCGGACCTCTTCCGGGATCGATTCATACCAATCGTCAGAGTTCGCAAATTGCGGATCGACGTCGAAAATTATCCCCCGGAATGCGAACACCCGGTGGCGCACAACCTGCCCGATCTGGAACTTGGCGATGTGCTTGGAGATTGAACCGTAGTGGTAGCGCTCATCTATAGGGTCAGTGAGCACCAGCGTTTCAGCCGCGTGCGCGCGCCGGCGTCCAAACCAGCCGCGCAACCAGGCCGAAGGTCCACGTCTACTGGTCATTGTCCGCTCCTGTGGTAGAGAATGCCTCAAGTTTCCAATTCGGGCCACACCATGGCTGACAAAAATAATGGATCGGGCGGCCGCAGGCGCGGCCCGCCCGGTTCCCAGAAGGGTCGGCCGCTCTATGCAGCGGTCGATCTCGGC
>JBGSKP010000641.1:0-5583 GCA_041741175.1 Thiocapsa sp.
CGGCGGCGAGCAGTATGTTGCGCAGCTCGCCCTTAAGCGCTTTGAGGAGCGCCTGCGGATCGGCGAGCGATTTACGCTTCACGCGGCTGGCCAGATCCTCCATGATGCGCGCTGTCGCGGAGACGCCGACGTCGGCCGTGAGCAAGAGTGTCTCAAGCTCCTCCATCAGGTCGTCGTCGATGCGCTTGCGCCCAGCAAAGAGTGTGCCGATGCCGTCGCCGAGCTGTTCGCGTGTGCGGGTCAGGCGCTCGCGCAGGCGGGAAAAAACGCCCGACTTCTTTTCGGTCGACGCGTCGAACTCGGCGATTGGTGGCGCTTGTCCGATCGCGGTTAAGCCCGGAGCGTCCGATGCTGTCGGGGCGATCGGCGAGACGGGCTCGACCTGCTCGATGCGGGGACTCTGCTCCGGCAGGCCGTCCGGCAGCGTGCTCTGCGGGACGGGGCTCTGCGCAGGCCGACGCTTGGATCGAAACCAGCCTGTCCGCTCGCTCTTTGACTCCGGCTCGGTCGGGGCGACGCGCGGGTCGGGCACCGGCGGCGCCTCGGGCGAGGGGATTTGTGATGTCGGCTGCGCTGTTTGCGACGCTGCGGCCTGCCTGTGCTTTTTTCCAAAACCGAACATAACGACTTGCCTGGAGAATGAAGGTGGACAGCGATCGGGAACCGCGTAATGTCACGTTGACCCGGCGCTCGCCGCAGCACTGCCGAGCCGACGCTGGCTGGGTTTGATTGGGTGTCATCCTATCAGATCGCCTCGCAGACCGTCCGCCCGAGCCTGTGCTTACCAAACCGTCATCTCCGGGAACTACCAACCGGCTCGGTCTGCCCTAACATTCCCACCCACAAGGCGGTTTCCCTTACACCGACATGATCCGACCGGAGTCTTCATGCGATCCATCTTGCTCAGCCTTCTCTTATGCCTGCCGACCCTCGCGCTGTCGGCGGCCGAAACCGTCTACGAACGCACACTGGACAACGGATTGAAGATCCTGGTTAAACCGGATCGACGTGCCCCGATCCTGATCTCGCAGGTTTGGTACAAGGTAGGATCCAGTTATGAGTACGGGGGCGTCACCGGGGTGTCGCATCTCCTCGAGCACATGATGTTCAAGGGGACCGAGCGTCTCGCGCCGGGCGAGTTCTCGCGCATCATCGCCGAGAACGGCGGTGAGGAAAACGCCTTCACCGGACGGGATTACACGGCCTATTTCCAGTCGCTTGCCAACGACCGACTGGAGGTCGCCTTCGAGCTGGAGGCCGAGCGTATGCGTAACCTTGCGCTGGACGAGGCTGAGTTCGCCAAGGAGCTTGAGGTGGTGAAAGAGGAGCGGCGCACCCGTACCGACGATGATCCCCAATCACTGGCCTTCGAGCGCTTCAACGCCGTGGCCTATGTCGCGTCTCCATACCGTCTCCCGGTCATCGGCTGGGCCGGCGATCTGGAGCAGGCCAATGTAGACGATCTGCGCGACTGGTATCGACTCTGGTACGCGCCGAACAACGCCACGTTGGTGGTGGCGGGCGATGTCGATCCGCAGGAGGTCTTCCGTTTGGCTGAAAAGCACTTCGGTCCGCTTGCCCCGGAGCGGATCCGTCCGCCCAAGATGCAACCGGAGCCCGAGCAGCTTGGCCAGAAGCGACTGGTGGTGAAGGCGCCGGCCCAAGAGCCCTATCTGCTGATGGGATTTAAGGCCCCGGCCCTAACCGATGCAGACGAAGCCTGGGAGCCCTACGCACTGGAGGTTCTGTCATCGGTTCTGGATGGCGGCGACAGCGCCCGCTTCTCGCGTGAGCTGGTCCGCGGCAGTCAGGTCGCCTCCTCGGTGAGCACCAGCTACAGTGCCTTCGGGCGTCTGCCCGGCATGTTCATGCTCAGCGGCGTGCCGGCCAAAGGCCAGACGCTTGAGCAGCTCGAAGCGGCGTTGCTCGCCCAGGTCGAGCGCGTCCAGTCCGAGCTCGTCGATGAGCAGGAAATGGAGCGCGTGCGTAACCAGTTGATCGCGGATAAGGTCTATGAGCTCGATTCGCTCTTCTATCAGGCGATGATCCTCGGCCAGCTGGAAACGGTCGGGTTGGGTTGGGAGCTGGCTGATACCTATGTCGAACAGCTCGCCGCGGTGACGCCCGAGCAGGTGAGTGCGGTCGCGCGCAAATATCTGGTCCCCGAGAAGCTCACTGTCGGCATCCTCGACCCGCAACCCATGGACGAGAACCAAACCGCACGCGCCCCGATCGCCCTGGAGATGCAGAGCCATGTGCACTAAACCCCGCCGATTCGCCTTGTGGCCGAGTGCTGTCCTCCTGTTTGCGGCTGCCGCCGCTCAGGCCGCACCCGAGATCCAGAGCTGGCAAACCCAGACCGGTGCCCGGGTCCTCTTCGTCCCTTCGCCCGAGTTGCCGATGGTCGATGTGAGAGTGGTCTTCGATGCCGGCAGCGCGCGCGACGGCGAGCGTTCCGGTCTCGCCTCGATGACCTCCGCGATGCTCACCCAGGGTGCCGCAGACTGGGACGCCGATACGATCGCCGCGCGTCTGGAGAATGTCGGGGCCAGTCTCAGCGCCGATTCGGACCGCGACATGACAACTGTGTCGCTGCGCTCCCTGACCAGGCAGCCGGCGATGGACACGGCGCTCGATACGCTCTCGGCCATCCTGAGTGCGCCGCGCTTCGAGGACGCGGATCTTGAGCGACTGCGCCAGAATCGACTTATCGCCCTCAGGCAGGACGAAGAATCGCCGCGTACCGTGGGCCAAAAGGCGCTCTTCCGACAGATCTATGGCAACCATCCCTACGGCGCCGATCCCTCCGGCACCGCTGCAACGGTGACGGCAATCAGCCGTGATGACCTGATCGATTTCCACCGCCGTCATTACACGGGAGCCAACGCCGTGGTCGCGATCGTCGGGGCACTGGACCGGCCCGAAGCCGAAACACTGGCCAACCGGATCACTACCGGACTGCCGGCAGGCGAGCGGCTCACCCCGCTGCCGGACGTGTCGGCACTGGACGCGGCTGTGCTGGAGCAGATCAGCTTTCCGTCGAGCCAGACCACCGTGCTGGCCGGTCAGCCCGGAATGCGGCGCGGCGATCCGGATTATTTCGTGCTCTATGTCGGCAACCACATCCTTGGCGGCAGCGGCTTGGTGTCGCTCCTAATGGAAGAGATCCGCGAAAAGCGGGGCCTGTCCTACAGCACCTACAGCTACTTCATGCCGATGGCTCAGCCCGGCCCGTTTCTGATGGGGCTGCAGACCAAGAACGACCAAGCCGGTCAGGCTCAGGAGGTGATGCTCGAAACGCTGCGACGTTTCATCGCAGCCGGGCCGACCGAGGCGGAGCTGACCGCAGCCAAGAAGAACATCACCGGTGGCTTCCCGTTGCGGATTGCCAGCAATTCGGACATCGTCGGCTATCTTGCGATGATCGGTTTTTACAGGCTTCCGCTGGATTATCTGGATCGCTTCACCGATCGCATCGAGGCGGTGACCGCCGAGCAGATCAAGGATGCCTTCTCGCGTCGGCTCGATCCCGATCGACTGGCGATCCTGGTGGTCGGGGGCGATGCCAAGCAGGCTGCGGTCGTCGGTGGCGAAGGCTAGCGGGGAGGTGCGCATCGTCGGCGGGCGCTTGCGCGGTCGTCGGCTTCCGGTCCCGGACGCGTCGGGCCTGCGGCCGACGGCCGATCGGATCCGCGAAACCCTGTTCAATTGGCTGGCGCCCCTGATTCCGGGTGCACGCTGCCTGGATCTCTTTGCGGGCAGCGGGGCACTGGGCTTCGAGGCGCTGTCACGCGGTGCGGGCGAGGTGGTTCTGGTCGAGCACGCCGGACCCGTAGTGCGTCAGCTCCAGGCCAACGCGCGGCGATTTGCCATCGAGAACGTCCGGATTATTCAGGCCGATGCGCTCCGCTGGCTCGACGGGTGCGGAGACGGGGCCCGCCAGGTGTGCATCCAAGGGTCCACCATCGAGCCGTTCGATATCGTCTTTCTCGATCCGCCCTTCGCCGGGGAACTCTGGTCTCCGGCGATCGAGCGTCTCGCCCGCGGGTGCTGGATCAAATCGGGGGGGCTTGTCTATCTTGAGGCGCCGGTCCGGACAGGTTTTCCGGAGCTGCCCTCGACCTGGGGCCTGGTCCGCGACAAAGCGGCTGGTCAGGTGCGGTATGGACTGGCCGTCGTCGGCGGCTGCGGCGAGCACGACGGCCCCGGCCCTGACTGACCGGGTAAGCGGGGTCCGCAGGATGGGTCTGGCGGGACCTGGGCGTCGGTACGATTCCCTCTTCAAGAGGGCCCTGACCGCCTCGCTCCTAACCGGGCGTCCGCTGTGTTATCGTGCGTGCCGCCGCCGGCCGCCGGCCGCCGGGCCTTCATCTGAGCGAGGATACGGGTTTGCGACGCGTGGTCTATCCGGGGACGTTCGATCCAGTCACCAATGG
The DNA here is from genome assembly GCA_041741175.1 of Thiocapsa sp. Lineage (GTDB taxonomy): Bacteria > Pseudomonadota > Gammaproteobacteria > Chromatiales > Chromatiaceae > Thiocapsa. Next base: position 4,437 of record JBGSKP010000641.1, read on the forward strand.
TCATACGGATCTAATTGTGCGTGCCGCCCGGCTGTTCGACCGCGTCGTGGTGGCGGTTGCCGTGGATACGGGCAAGGCGCCGCTGTTCTCGACCGAGGAGCGGGTCGCCCTGGTCAGAGAGGCGATCGGTTCGCGGGAGAATGTCGAGGTGGTGCCGTTCCAGGGGCTTCTTGTGGACTTCACCCGACGACTTGGGATCAGCGTGATCATGCGGGGCCTGCGCGCCGTCTCCGATTTCGAATATGAGTTCCAGTTGGCAGGCATGAACCGACGCATGGCTCCGGACATCGAAACCCTTTTTCTGACTCCGGCCGAGACCTATTCATACATTTCCTCATCGCTCGTACGTGAAATCGCCCGGCTCGGCGGCGATGTCTCGACCTTTGTGTCGCCTGCGGTGCAGGCTGCACTGAACGAGCGGTTTGGATAAAATCCGCGCGTCCCCATTCACCTCCGATACCCAGCCTCCCCAACCCTTCTACCAGGAGTAATTCCATGGCACTGATCATCACCGACGAATGCATCAACTGCGATGTCTGCGAACCGGAATGTCCCAATGGCGCAATCTCGCAGGGCGACGAGATCTATGTGATCGATCCCACGCTCTGCACCGAGTGTGTGGGTCATTACGAGACCTCTCAGTGCGTCGAAGTCTGTCCGGTCGACTGCATCATCAAAGACCCGGAAAACGAAGAGACCGAGGAAGAGCTCCGGGCCAAATATGAGCGTATTACCGGCGAGGCCTGACTTCGCCGGGAGCGCCGCCAGCCGCATCGCCCCGCGTCTGTGGGTGTGGATGGCGGCCATCCTGTTGGCCGTGCTGTACCACGAGCAGACCTGGCTGCTGGCGCTCTCGCTGGTGCTGCTGGCGGGCGCGGCGATTCCCACCGTTCCGCCCGTGTTTCGTTTCGCCGTGCGGCTGCTGCGGATCGACCGCCTGCGGCCGGAGTTGAATGCCGCGCTGACCGGATTGAGTTGGCGGCTCACGGCGGCTGGCTGGCTGCTGATGGGACTGTTGTGGATCGTCTTGGGGCTCAGCCTCGTGGCCGTGTTGATGTCGATGCCCGGCGAGCAACTCGGCTGGGCCGAGTTGCCGAAAACGCTGCTGCTGGCGATTTGTTGCGTGGCGTTGGCGACGGTGGCGGGC
>JBGSKP010000642.1:0-4717 GCA_041741175.1 Thiocapsa sp.
CGCCGTCCGCGCGGCCCGCTCGGCGCAGGTTCCCGGCGTGGATGCCGCGCTGCATCACCCGTCGGGCGACACCGCCGTGTCCAACCCCTGGGAGCAGGACACGGACCTGGATGAATTGCGGCGACACCTGCGCTCGAACAGTTTTTCGGCCCGTCGCGATCTGGCCAGGATCGCGCCGCATCTGCGTGGGCGTGGCGTCGATGCAGAGCTCGACATCATCGCCGGAGGTGTCGACCGACTCGACTTCGCCACAGCGTCCGCGGCCTTGGAGCGTCTGATCGAGCGACTCAGGACGCCACCAACAGTGCAGGCAGCGACCGAGACACGCCCATGACGCCCACACAGGCGCGGATTCTGGTCGTCGACGACGAGCCGATCATGATCGAGATCATCGCCGCGATCTTCTCGGCCGAGATCGAGGTCCTGTTCGCCACCAACGGCGAGATGGCGTTGCGCATCGCTGCCGCCGAGCTGCCCGACCTGATCCTGCTCGATGTCGTGATGCCCGGGATCGACGGCTTCGAGGTCTGCTCGCGTCTGAAGGTCAACCCGCTCACCGCGGACATCCCGGTGATCTTCATCACCGGACTCGGCGACACCCTGGCCGAGACGCGCGGGCTGGCGATGGGTGCCATGGACTACATCAATAAGCCGATCAATCCGCCGGTGGTCGAGGTGCGCGTCCGCAATCAGATCGCACTGAAAAACGCGCGCGACCAGTTAACCAAACTGGCGATCACTGACGGACTGACCGGGCTTGCCAACCGCCGCCGCTTCGACGACGTGATCATTCAAGAGTGCGCGCGTCACCGGCGCGCCGGGACTGATTTATCGATCGCCATGCTCGATGTCGACCACTTCAAAGCCTTCAACGACACCTACGGACACCTGCGCGGCGACAATACGTTGCGGCTGATCGCTCAGGTCATTGACGACTCCATATTCCGCGCCAGCGACCTGGCCGCCCGGTACGGCGGCGAGGAGTTCGCCTGCATCCTGCCCGACACCGGCCCGCCGGAACGCGCGGTGGCCGTTGCCGAGCGCATCATTACAGGCGTGAACGATCTGGCCATTACACACGAAGCCTCGCCGATTGCCGATCATGTGACCATGAGCATCGGTCTGGTGACCCGACGCTGCCAGGCCGGGACCACGCCCGAGAGCCTGGTCAGACTCGCCGACGAGCAGCTCTATCGCGCAAAGGCCAGCGGACGCAATCGCGTCTGCATCGGCTGACGACAGACGCCGGTTTATCGACCAAAGGGGTTTGCGCTAGCATGGCGGCTAATCGCCACACTGACCCTTTGCCGAGCCAAGATGACCACAGAAAACCCATCCGCATTCAGCGACCGCTACATCTCCTTCCTCGGTCTGGACTGCGATCGCCGGGCCGAGCGCTTCATCGCCGGCCTGCGCGACCTGATGCTGGACCCCGATCGACAGGACGCCTTCTGGACCTACCTCGTGGCCAAGCTGAACGGAGAAGCCGGGCCGGCGCACGACGAGCTCTATCACATTCATTGCCATCTCAACGACATCCGCGACCTTCTTGATCGGCTGGATGCGCCGGAGCTGACGGCCGAGCTGGATGTCCTGGAGTCGGAGTGCTGTTGAACCGCGTCGTGGCGGGGCATGAGCGGTCGTCACGAGGGCATGATGTCCGATTCATCAACAGGCGCTGGCGGTGACGCGGCTCAGGTGATTCGGGACGACTCGAAAAGCGTCTAAAGCACGCAGGACTCGGGGCTTGATCGAACGGAGTCGAGCGGCGTCATCAGGGAATATGAACCCGACGGGTTTAGCCCCGTCGGGTTGACGCTTCGGTATACTTGGGCGGATCCAACCTCGACCCCAACCACGACCCGAGGGATCCCGTTATGCCCCAGTATCGCTCCCGCACCACCACCCATGGTCGCAATATGGCCGGCGCTCGCGCACTCTGGCGCGCCACCGGGATGACCGATTCGGACTTCGACAAACCGATCATTGCGGTGGTTAACTCCTTTACGCAGTTCGTCCCCGGGCATGTTCACCTTAAGGACCTGGGCCAACTGGTCGCACGCCAGATCGAGGCAGCCGGCGGCGTCGCAAAGGAATTCAACACCATCGCCGTGGACGATGGGATCGCCATGGGGCATGGCGGCATGCTCTATTCACTGCCCTCGCGCGAGATCATCGCCGACTCGGTCGAGTACATGGCCAACGCACACTGCGCGGATGCACTGGTCTGCATCTCCAACTGCGACAAGATCACCCCTGGGATGTTGATGGCCGCGCTGCGGTTGAACATCCCGGCGGTCTTCGTCTCGGGCGGACCGATGGAGGCCGGCAAGGTGCGCCTGGCGGTCAAGGGCGATGTGAAGCTGGATCTGGTCGACGCCATGGTGGCCGCGGCAGACCCCAATGAAAGCGATGCGGACGTCGCCAGCATCGAACGCTCGGCCTGTCCCACCTGCGGTTCCTGCTCCGGGATGTTCACGGCCAACTCAATGAACTGTCTGACCGAGGCACTCGGACTGAGCCTGCCCGGAAACGGCACCCTGCTCGCGACCCACGCCGACCGGGAGCAGTTGTTCCTGGAGGCCGGACGCCTGGTGGTGCAGCTCGCCAGACGCTGGTACGAGCAGGATGACACCAGCGCCCTGCCCCGCTCCATTGCCAGCTTCGATGCCTTCCAGAACGCCATGACGCTGGACATCGCCATGGGCGGCTCGACCAACACCGTGCTGCACCTGCTGGCGGCGGCCCATGAGGCACAGGTGGATTTCTCGATGTCGGATATCGACGCACTGAGCCGTCGGGTTCCGAATCTGTGCAAGGTCGCACCCTCGACAAACAAGTACCACATGGAGGATGTGCATCGCGCCGGTGGGGTGCTGGCCATCTTAGGCGAGCTGGACCGCGCCGGTCTGATCCACCGCCACTGCCCCACGGTCCATGCGCCCACCATGGGCGATGCGCTGGATCTGTGGGACATCGCCCGCGACACTGCCGGCGAAGCGGCCCGTGCCCGTTACCTGGCCGGTCCGGGCGGGATTCCGACCCAAGTCGCATTCAGTCAGGCGAGCCGTTGGCCGGATCTGGATCTAGATCGCGCCGCCGGCTGTATTCGTGATCTGGCACACGCCTACTCGCTGGACGGCGGCCTCGCGGTCCTCTACGGCAACCTGGCCGAGCTGGGTTGCATCGTCAAGACCGCGGGTGTCGACGCATCCAATCTGACGTTCGCCGGACCGGCGCGTATCTTCGAGAGTCAGGACGCAGCGGTCGAGGGCATCCTGGGCGATCAGGTGCAGTCCGGCGATGTGGTCTTGATCCGCTATGAAGGACCCAAAGGCGGACCCGGGATGCAGGAAATGCTCTATCCGACCAGCTATCTGAAGTCCAAGGGCTTGGGCAAAGCCTGTGCGCTGATCACCGACGGGCGCTTCTCCGGCGGCACCTCGGGTCTATCCATCGGGCATGTCTCACCGGAAGCGGCCGAGGGTGGATTGATCGGTCTGGTGGAAGACGGCGACCGCATCGAGATCGACATCCCGAATCGGCGGATCGAGCTGATGGTGGCACCCGCAGTGCTCGAAACACGCCGCCAGGCGATGGATATGCGGGGCGTCACCGCCTGGAAGCCGCTGGACCGGCAACGTCAGGTCTCGACAGCGCTCAAGGCTTACGCCCTACTTACGACCAGCGCCGCTCATGGCGCGGTGCGGGATATCTCAAAGCTCGAGCGCCAGCTCGCGTAACGGCGCGGGGCGGCTGGCTGCTATCCATTGCGATGCAGCCAGCGCCAGCAAGCCGCGCTCATTCGGGCGGCGCTGAATGCGCCGTACCGGCGCCCCTCGATTGAACCACCAAGGCTTCGCGACATGCTCGCAATGATCGAAATCGCCGCGATTGTCGCCTTTGCCGTATCCGGCCTGATCGAATCGGTCCGCAAGCGCATGGACATCGTCGGGGTCTTCACAGTGGCCTTTGTCACCGCATTCGGCGGCGGCACCTTGCGTGACGTGCTGCTCGACCGCCGACCGCTCTTCTGGGTACAGCATCACGAATATGTCTGGCTGGTCCTGGCGCTGACGCTGGCCGGCCCACCCGCACTGAAGCTCATGCAGCACCGTCGGGCAGAGTGGATCATGCAGACCACCGATGCCCTTGGGCTGGGGCTGTTTGCCGTCTCGGGCGCCGCGTTGGCGCTGGAGGCACAGATGCCCGTCATCGTCGTCGTCATGATGGGTGTGGTGACCGGCGTCTTCGGGGGCGTGCTGCGCGATGTCCTCTGCAACGAAATCCCCGTCGTCTTCCAGGATCATCGTCCCTATGCGCTCTGCGCGTTCGTGGGCTGCTGGATCTTGATCGGCCTGGATCGGCTCGGCGCGGAACCCTGGCTGGCACTGCTGGCAGGCGCCGCGACCACAACAGGGTTACGGCTGTTGGCGGTGGCGCTGGATTGGCGCATCCCACCCTGGCCAGGCAAGACCGAGCGCTCCTGATGCAGGTCTTCGCCGAGCACGACAACCGATCCAGCCCAGCCAGACCAACGTCCGGCCGCGGTGACTCAGGTCGGTGAGGCGCATGGATTCCGAGGTCATGTCCGATCGCGAACCGACGGGGCGGCTCTATCTGGGTGCGGTCGTCGTCGGGATTCTCGCCGGTCTGATCGCGGCCGCCCTGCATGCCGTGCTGGACCGGGCCGAGCAGGGTCGCGAGCTGCTGCGCA
>JBGSKP010000643.1:0-4464 GCA_041741175.1 Thiocapsa sp.
CTCCTCATCGCTCAGCGCCTTCGGCAGCGCTGCCTGCCGCCAGTTGGGCGGCGAGACCAACACCCCCATCAGCCTCTGCACCGGCTCTCCGCGGGTGACGCAAAAGCGCAAATAGCTGCGCAAGGTCGAGATCAGGGTCGCGCAACTGTGTGGCTTTGTGTACGAGCGTTGCTGCCGTGCCAAGAACTGTCGTAGCTGCTCGGGCAGGATCGCCGAGAGATCGATGCGACCCGTTCCGAATCGCTCCAACAGCAAACAGCGAACGATGCGGAGCTGATGTCTGCGTGTGGAGGCAGCAAGACCGCGAACCTGATCCAGATGCGTCTCGAAGCGCCTCAATTCCTCCTCGACCGGCGTCGTTGCCGGCACGTTCTCGCCGATCACACCGTCGGCGCGCAGTACAGCAAGCAGATGGCTGCATGTGGCTCGAAGCTCCTCATGCCCACGAACAACAGGATATGGACAGCGGCACTGCGGCACATGCTCGTCGAGAAAACGGGCGAACACCGCTTCGTCGAGTTGCTCGACAGTAAGGTGTTCCTGCTCCATCCAACGCGCTAAATGAGCGAGGCTGCCGAGATAATGGGCTGCCGTCGAGGTGGCGTAGCGACGATCCTCGAGGTAACACTCGAACGCTTGGAGGAACGGGGCAAGAGGGCTTGCTCGGACGACGTCACGAGCGCTGGAGGACAACGGCCGCGTGGCGGACATATCGGTCTCCTGAAGTGGTCGGGCACTTCAGGAGACCGGAAAATTATGTGAAGCTCCAGCGGCGCCGGGCGGCGATAAACCACTCTCCGACCAAGACTTCCGTCTCCAGGCAGCACTGAGCTGCACATAATTTGGACCTTCACATAGATCCTGATACCCGTCACCCGCCGTCCGGCGACCGACGGACAGGTCACGACCCACAGCCGTCATCCGTCCGCCGAATCTCAACGGCCGCAGTGCGACGGATAGCGGGCGTGCACCGCAGCCGCTACGAGCATACGGCCATGCCGCATAAGCGAACAGCTCGCCACGTGGTCGCGCTGCGCTTCTCTGGATCGGCTAACGCACTTAAGTGCCGAGTGAGTTGTCTCTCGTTGGTCCAAACCATAGCCCGATGGCCGGGTCCGACCCTGCCGCCGCCTCGCTTCGCCCTGCCGGACCAGGGACCCACCGCAGCAGTTCGCCCTGCCAGCCCTGCCCACCGTAAAGCGGTGATCGGGGCCGGCTCCGGTCTCCGGTCTCCGGTGGTTGACTTTCCTTTCGGTTTCATCCCCTGCATTGAGCGGGAGCACTGCTGCCTGAGCGACGGCCGATCCCGCTATCGAAAACGCCTTTCGGAGGTGCCTGGGACCAGGCCCGGCGAGATGTACTACTGCTCGTTCTTCAGCCTTCGCGAGCCTTCAATCAGGGGGTGCCAGCCGAACACGAGCGTAGCCATGAAGCCGTCCATGCGAAGATCACCGGGTGCGTCGTCGTTGATCGTCGACTTGTAGCCGAGGGTCAGATTCAGGTTGTCGTTGACGGCATAGCCGAGGGTGAGACCGAGGCCGATGTTGTCGAGCGCCTCGCCCTGGACGCCGTCGACGGTCGCCTTGCCGCCGTTGTACCAGGCGGCGTCGAGCGAGCCCCAGAGGTGCTCGGTGAAGTCGCGCGTCAGATGTGCGTCCAACTGGAACATGGGATCGGTCTCCAAGGTCTGCCCGACATAGTCGCTGTTGTTGCCGAAGAGCCAAACGGCGGGCAGGAATTCCAGGGTCGTGCGCCGGCCCGGCACCCAGGGGCCAAGCTGCCAGATGACGGGCAGACCGAAGCGCCCGTACCAACGGTTCTGGCCGATGTTCAGGGGTTGGTCGTCGTCGTATTCACCGATCGGCAGCGCCAGGTCGGCGAGCACTTTCAGAGTGAACCCCGGCTCATAGCGGATCACGTCGGGGATGTTCTTCTGCGCCGGCGGGCCGATGACCGTCATGCTGAATTCGAGCATCGGATCGCCGAAGCCGCTGGCCGACTGGTTAAACGTCCTGCCAGCGACCGTCACGTCTCCCGAGATTCGCCCCATGGGCAGGAGGATCGCCGCCATGGCCGAGCGATCGAATAAAGAGAATGTGCGCGCGTAACCCGCAATGGCCATGGTGGCGTCGAAGTTCGCGTCCGGTGTCACGATGTGCGCCGGATCGAAAGGGTTGGTGTTGCCGCTGATCGATTCGAAAATAAGCGGCACCGCGCTTGAGCCCGACAGCGTATCCCAATAGAAGCGGGCCGGTACTTGGGCGAGCGCTTGGAGTGGGCCGAGTGCGCCCATGACGAGCAGCGTGAAAAACGCCAACCGCCACCGCATGGCCTGTTTCATCGAACCTGTGTTCATGGACCTGAACTCTCCATCCTGCTTGAAGAATGATTGGGTCGGCACCGTATCTCGCCTGGGGGTCAACGCTCGGGATCGACCAGCATGTCCTCGGGCGGCACGAACTGCCCTTTATTGATCAGCGGCGGGAAGCCGGGGTCATCCGGGACACGCGGCGGAAGCTGATCTTTCAGGGTCTCGAACGGAGAGCGGCTGGGCAGGATCACATTGTTCGTCCGGACGTACCGATCCCAGAGCGCGACCATCTGACGCACCTTGTCGGGGCGTGCCGCGGCCAGATCATTGCGCTCGGCGGGGTCCGTCGCGAGGTCGAAAAGCTCCCAATCGCCTTTGCCCAACGGCTCGTATTGCCAGCGCAGCTTCCAATCCCCTTGCCGCACCGCACGATTGCCGAAGAGCTGCCAGGCGAGGTAGTCCTTTTCGCTGCGCGGCGCCTGGGATTGGCCTCTCAGCATCCGGTTCCAGGAGGTGCCGATGAGCTCGGGGACTTCGCGTCCCTCGTGGACCTTCGGATAATCGGCCCCGGCAATCTCGAGCAGGGTCGGCATGATGTCGGCCACATGCATGAGCCCATGGTTGATGCTCCCCCGCGGCCGCTCGACCACCGGGCCGCTGACGATGAGGGCGTTGCGGATGCCGCCTTCCGCGACCCAACCCTTGTACTGACTGAAGGGCGTCATCGAGACCTGTGCCCACATCGGGCCGTAGCCGACATAGGAGCCTGGATCGCCCCATGCCTTCGGATGGGTCTGCGACCACTTGATCGCCGCGAAGAGGAAGTCGCGCGTGCCCGGCTGACCCGCGATCATCTTGAACAGATCGGTGCCCTCGGCACCGTTGTCGCCGAACACGATGAAGAGCGTGTTCTCGTACTCGCCGATCTTCTTGAGGTGCTCGATGACTCGGCCGACGTGAAAGTCCATGTTCTCCATCATGCCGGCGTAGAGCTCCATCTTCCTGCCGAGCGTTGCCCTGGCTGCCGGCGCGAGCGTGACGGGATCGGGGACGAACCACATGCGTTCGGCAAGCTGCGTGCCCGCGGGCTGAATGCCGAGCGCGATCTGGCGCTGCAAGCGCTCCTGTCGCACCGCATCCCAACCCTTGTCGTACTCGCCGACTTGACGGTTACGCCATTCCCCCGGCAGGTGATAGGGATCATGCGGCGCCTGATGGGCGACATAGGCAAAGAAGGGTTTGCCGTCGCCCTGATTGGCGTCGATGAACTCGATCAGCTTGTCGGTGTAGGTCTTGGTCGCGTAGTAGTCCTTGGGTAGCTTGGTGAGATAGCGCCCGTCCTCGGTGAAGACCGATTTCGGCGATGCGCCGGTGAAATTCGTCATGTCCCAGTAGCTGCCCGCCCCGTCGAGCAGCGAGAAGTCGCGCTCGAATCCGCGCGCGGCCGGAATCAGCTCCGGGTCCTTGCCCAGGTGCCATTTGCCGACCATGTAGGTGTGATAGCCGGCGTCCTTGAGGAGTTGAGGCAGCGTGAGCACCCGGGTGTTGAGATAGCCTTCGTAGCCGGGTACGCCGCGCTGGTTGGGCGCGGTCCACTCGTCCATGTTGCCCAGACCGTTCCGGTGGGTATCGACACCGCTCAGCAGAATGGATCGCGTGGGTGAGCAGCTTGCGTGGGTATAGAAGTTGGTGAAGCGCACCCCCTCTCTGGCCAGTGAGTCGAGGTTCGGCGTTCGGATCTCGCTGCCGAAGGAGCCCATGTCGGAAAACCCCATGTCGTCGCCGAGGATAACAACGATGTTCGGACGGCGAGCGGTGTCCGCGGCGCCGGCGGGCACGGCAAGCGCGGCCGCTAGGCCAAACACCCCAAGCCCAAGGATCAGGCTGCCCGCCGTCCGGACGGTGGATCGCGGCGAGCGCGGCAAAACGGTTTTCATCGGCAACCCTCGTTTCATCAAAATCCCACCTCGATTTCCAGCGCCTTCCCTACCTCAGGGAAGGCCCGCCCCCGGCACCTCGACCTCGACCACCCGCAGGGTCGCGCTCGGGGTCCGCGCGATCTCGGCCGGATCGTGCGAGTCCGAGCCGCAGATGAACAGATGCCGTCGCTCCGGCCCGCCCAGCATCACCGCATAGCCCTCGGTGTCCAGCTC
>JBGSKP010000644.1:0-2589 GCA_041741175.1 Thiocapsa sp.
GTCTGGAGCGCGTCGCCGCGGTCCGTCTGCTGGAGGACGCCCCGCGCGTCGCCGAGGAGGCGCTGCGCCTTCTGGATGCCCCGGAATGCCCGACGGACACCCGCGATCTGCTGTTGCTGCCGAGCCAGATGGTGCTGCAGATCCACGAGAGCATCGGCCATCCGCTGGAACTCGACCGGATCCTTGGCGACGAGCGCAACTATGCCGGAACCAGCTTCGTCACGCCGGGGATGTTCGGACGCTATCGCTATGGCTCGGAGCTTCTGAACGTGACCTTCGATCCCACAGTGCCGATGGAGCTGGTCTCGGGGGTCGCGGACGACGAGGGCGCGCCGGCGCGCCGCGAATATCTGATCCGACGCGGGATTCTGGAGCGCCCGCTGGGCGGATCCCTGTCGCAGGCGCGCGCCGGATTGCCCGGAACCGCTAACACGCGCGCGAGCAGCTGGGATCGGCCGCCGATCGATCGCATGGGCAATATCAACCTGGAGCCGGGCGAGGGGAGTCTGTCGGATCTTATCGGTCAGGTCGAACGCGGCATCCTGCTGGACACCAACCGATCCTGGTCGATCGACGACAGCCGCAATAAGTTCCAGTTCGGCTGCGAGTTCGGTCGGCTGATCGAGGACGGCGAGCTGAAGGGCCTGGTCCGCAATCCCGGCTACCGCGGCATTTCGGCCAACTTCTGGCGCAGTCTGGACGGCGTCGGCGGTCCGGAAACCCTGGAGGTTCGCGGGGTTCAGAACTGCGGCAAGGGCGAGCCGAATCAGGCGGTTTACGTGGGGCATGCCACACCGCCCTGTCTGTTTCGCAATGTCGCGGTTTTTGGAGGTGGCGAGTGAGCGCAGAGCGCTTTTTCGAGCTGGCCGATCGGCTCAATGCCGACCTCGGCGGCGCCGAGATCCTGTTTTGCAGTGTCTCGAACGAGCAATCGGATTTCGTGCGGCTCAACCGCAATCGGGTCCGCCAGGCCGGTCATGTGCAATCGGCGGCGCTGGGCCTGACACTTATCGATGGCGCCCGACAGGTCGAGGGTGGCTGCGACCTCACCGGCGATCCGGTGCAGGATGAGGCGCAAGGGCGCCGCCTGCTCGCCCGTCTGCGCGAGCGCTTGGCCCATGTCCCGGTTGATCCGTACCTGAACTACTCCACCGAGCCCGCCGAGAGCATGCGGCGTTGCTCCGAGCCTTGTGTGGACGCACCAGCGGCGATCGCCGAGCTGATTGAGGTCGCGGACGGCCTGGATCTGGTCGGGATCTGGGCCAGCGGCGCCATCGCCGAGGGGCTCGTGAGCTCCATCGGTCACCGCCATTGGCATGAGAGCAGCAGCTTCAATCTGGACTGGAGCTGCTATCTGGAAACCGACAAAGCGGTCAAGGCGGCCTACAGCGGTCTGCAGTGGGATGCCGCGACGCTGCGCAGCAAGCTCGATGCGATGCGCGACGGCCTGCACCGGATGGCCCGGCCGGCCAAAGTCCTGGAGCCCGGATGCTATCGGGCCTACCTGGCGCCCAGTGCCGTACAGGAGCTGATGGACATGCTCTCCTGGGGCGGTTTCGATCTGAAGAGTCACCGCACCCACCAGACCCCGCTGCTGCGCCTGGTGCGCGGCGAGCGTGCGTTCGATCCGCGGGTCGGGATTCACGAGGAGCTCGATCGCGGCCTGGCCCCGACCTTCACCGACGAAGGCTTTACGGCACCGCCGCGCGTCGATCTGATCGAAGGCGGACGCTTCGCCGCCTGCCTGGTGGATGCCCGCGCGGGCAAGGAATATGGCGAGCCGGTGAACGCCGCCGGCGGCGCTCCGGGGTCGCTCGGACTGGACGCCGGAACGATCGAGACCGCCGACGTCCTCGCGCAGCTGGGCACGGGGCTCTGGATCGGCAACCTCTGGTACTGCAACTGGTCGGATCCCAACGATTGCCGCGTGACCGGCATGACCCGGTTCGGCACCTACTGGGTCGAAAACGGGGAGATCGTGGCCCCCGTGAAGGTCATGCGCTTCGACGACAGTCTCTATCACCTGCTCGGCGATCGACTGGAGGGTCTGACGCGGGAGCGCGAGCTGCTCATCTCCCCCCAGACTTACGAGGGGCGCTCGACCGACAGCGCGCTGCTGCCCGGGTTGCTGGTGTCGGGGATTGAGCTGGCGCTGTGAGACAGCGGCGTCCGACGTCCGTCACCGTCGGCGGAGCGTCGTTTTAAGACGGTCTTCACAGCAGAGAATGAAGATGGGCTATACCGGCATGGACCTCAGGGAGCGGTGGCAGTGAAGTGCGCCGGCCAGATTGCGTTGACGCCTTTTTCCAACACCGACCTGACGACCTCGAAGCGACGCCCGGTGATCCTTATCCGTCAGGCGTCGAGTCGGTTCGATGACTGGCTGGTCTGAATCGGGAGATGGACCATGCAGAGCGCATGATCCGCGATGGACTGGACCGACCGGCGCCCCGATGCGCTGCCTGAGAGGAACGACGGCATGCCCGATTATCTGAAACCCCTGTTCAACCGCCGCCTGCTCGCCGAGGCACTGCGCGAGCAGCCGCCGTCACCCGACGACGCGCAACGCGCGATCGCCTTGAGCTGGGC
>JBGSKP010000645.1:0-3888 GCA_041741175.1 Thiocapsa sp.
ATCCGGATCGCGCAGCGCGGGATCCCTGGCTGCCGCCAGCAACCGCGCCAGGGCGAAAACAAGCTGCCTATCCTCGGGGCGCTGCTTGACCCGCTCTTCCAGGCGCCGCAGCGCATCGCCTTCGGATGCGCCTGCACGCTCCAGGGCGATCAGCTCAAGCAGATGGGCGGGACCAACCGCATCGCGCGATTCCAGGACAGCACGGTAGCCGGCGGCCGCGGCCTGGAAGCGGCCGGCGCGCAGATCCAGGTTTGCCAGATAGAACACCGCGCCCGGATGCCCCGGGTCGGCTTCCAGTGTTTGCCGATACGCCGCCTCGGCTGCGACGGCATCGCCGTGTGCCTCGTTCAGCACGCCCATCAGGAAGCGCGCCAGGGTTTGGCCCGGATCCTGATCCAAAGCCGTGGCCAGCTCCCTTTGCGCCGCCTGCCCGGAACCCGACAGATAGAGCGTGCGGGCATAACTGACGCGCGCTGCGCTGTTGTCGGGATCCACGGCGAGACCCTTTGCAAAACGTTCCGCGGCGCCGGCATAGTCGCCTTGACGCGTAGCATGCATCGCCTGCTGAAACGCCGGCAGTGAGCGGCTGGTCATGGCCTCCAACTCCGCGATCAGGGGATCCTGCGCGGCCGGGCTTCCGGCATCGAACTCGGAGAGCGATACCCTCGCCCGCTCCATGTCGCCCAGTCCCCGATACGCCTGTGCCAACTGGTAGCCGACGCCGGAGGGCGTCGGATCGGTTTGCTGCGAGCGTTCGAGCAACACGACGGCATCGGCGTAACGGCGCTGGAGATTGGCGATTTGACCGAGGTAGAAGTTGGCCGCGGCCACCAGGCCGGGTGTGTCCGCGATCTGCTCCAGGGCCGCTCTCGCCTCGTCGAGCCGCCCGGAATCCAGCAGAACCTTGCCCAGGCGCAGCTTCAACGGTGCGTAGTCGGGGTCCAAGGCTTGCGCGGCCTGAAGATCCACCAGCGCCTGATCCAGACGTCCAGCCAGCAGCGCCAGGTAGCCTGCATAATAGCGCCAGCGCATGGCATCCGGTTGCAGGCTGGCGGCATTGCGCAGACAGGCATCCGCGACCGCCTCGACCTCGACCAACAGGAAGAGTGCCCCGAGTCGACCATAGGCGTCGGCAAGCTGCTCATCCGTGGTTGCCCGGTTCAGCAATCGCTCCGACAGTGCGCTGCGGGCCTGCCCGATCGCATCCTGCATCAGTGGCTCGGCGCCGCTGACATCAGTCTGCCCGATCGGGATGAGACGCGTGCTCCAGTGCTCGGGAGGGTCGCTGAGCGGATCGGCGCACAGGAGACCGACCGACAGGGTCATCATCATGGCCATCGCCAGGATCCGGCCCGGGATCCGCCCTGGGATCCGTCCCGGGATCAGCTGTGGTGTGCGTGGACCTTGAGCTGTCATTGGATCGTCTCCTGCGCCTGCTCGACGACCAGAAGGGTATCGACCCGAGGCCCCTCGATCACCTGCTCCGTCCCATCGGGCCAGCGGATCAACAACCGCTCGGCGTCGGTCGTCCCGCCCAGACCAAAGGTGACGGGCAGCTCCACCTGCGACAGATAGCCACGTACCGGCATCACTTGCCGATAGCGCGTGACGCCTCCCGCCGTGAGTGCAAGCTGCGCACCGATCGCACCGGTGTTGGGCGAGCGCCCGACCAGTCTGACGCGCAGGTAATGATGCCCGGTGTTCTGATCGTTGCGCAGCAGCACGGGGCGTCGCCCGTTCTGCGTGATGAGGACGTCGAGGTCGGCGTCGCCGTCGATGTCCGCAAAGGTCAGCCCCCGACCCACGAAGGGCTTGAGCAGATCACCGGCCTCCTTCACTGGAATGAAACGGCCTGGACAGGCCTCCCCGCAATTCCACAAGAGCGATGGCGGCTGCGCATAGGTCTGGCTCTGCTGCACCTTGCCGATCTCGTGCTCGAGATGGCCGTTGGCCAACAACAGGTCGAGTCGACCGTCGAGATCATAGTCAAAAAAGACCAGTCCAAAGGTCAGCGGGATCCGGGACGCCGGACCCAGGCCCTCCAGCACCGCTTCGTCGACAAAGGGCGGGCGGCCGTGCGTCGTGACATAGAGGGACGACATCTCGTTGGCAAAGTTGCCGATCGCCACGCCGAGATCCCGGTCATCGCGGAAACGCGCCGCATCGATCCCCATGGCCGAGGTCGCCTTGCCGTTGCGGTCATAGGCCAGACCTTCGAAGATGCCGACCTCTTCGAAACGGCCGTCTCCCAGGTTGCGATACAGAAAGTTGCGCACCGTGTCGTTGGCCACGATGAGATCGAGCCAGCCATCCCCGTCATAGTCGACCACGACGACGCCGAGCCCCTTGCCGACCGGTTGACCGGATACCGGATCGGTCACCCGGATCCCCGCGTCGGCCGTGACATCGGTAAAGCGCCCCTCGCCGTCGTTGCGATACAGGCTGTTGTCGGTCCCGACGAAGTTCAGCGGTGCGCCATAGGCGCGTCCGAGTCCGGTCAGACGAAAATCGATCTCCAGGTCGACATCGCGTGACCACTGAACATAGTTGAGGACGAAGAGATCCAGGTCGCCATCGCCGTCATAGTCGAACCAGGCGGCGCCGGAGCTCCAGGTGTTCTCCTTGCCGCCAACCCCGGCGGAATCCGTCACCTCTTCGAAGCGTCCACCCAGATTCCGCAGCAGGTGATTGCGGTGAAGACTGGTTAGATACAGGTCCGCTCTGCCGTCGCCGTCATAGTCCCCCACGGCGACCCCCATCCCGTAGAAGGTCAGGTCCAGACCCGCCGCCTCGGTCACGTCTTCGAAGCGTCCGCCGCCCAGGTTCCGATATAAGGCCAGCCGTGGCGGCGCGACGCCGTCCGGCGCGTGATCCGGCCAATAGGTCGAGTTGATCAACAGCAGATCCTGCCGACCATCGCTGTCGTAGTCGAGGAAGGCCGCGCCGCTACCGAGTGTTTCCGGCATGAGACGTTCACCATAGGCGCCGTTCACATGGACGAAATCGATCCCCGCCTCGGCGGTGATGTCGGTGAACTGAACTTCGGGCGGTCGATTCGGGGGCGGTCGATCCGGAAGCGGTTGATCCGTGACGCCTGTTGGCGTACGCGAAGGCGCCTGGATCTGCGCATCAGTCAGGGATCGCGCATCCTCCGCAGGCGTAACGAGCCAGATCAGGATGAGACCGGCGATGAAGGCCACGGCGATGATGGCGACGGAAAGCACGAAGGCGCGTCGAATCCGTGCCTCGCCGGCGATCTGTTTGGGTTGCGAGCCTGGCTGTCCTGCGGATTGTTTTGGCTGCGTCATGGCGATCTGACCTAAAAAGGTGGTCCAGGGATCGACTCGGCTTCGGAGGCGATCAGTGCGTCGTCCGCGATGCCGGCGGTGTCCTGTTCGTTCACTGTGGTCCAGCTCGCCCTGTCCCCGCTGTCCGACACGGTCACCAGGCCGCTGTGTTTCGCCAATCCCGGCGCATCGGGTCGTTGCAGGTCATAGATGGCGATCGGCTCGGCGGCCTGATCCGCGGCGGGATTACGGCTGCGATGCAGGGTGACGGCACGCTGGATCGCCTGATCGTCGGGTCGATAGATCTCATGCAGACGGCGGTGCCGGGCGGCCGTCTCGGGGCGATCCAGATCGGCATAGACCAGGCTCAGGCCGTGATGCGCGGCGGCATTCTCCGGATCAAGGGCCAGCGCCTGCTCCAGACGCTCGGCCGCCCGTTCGAGCAAGGCGGTGCGCTCGGCGCGTTGCGACTCCTGGCGCGTCTGGCGGGCACGCTCATACAGGGTGCGACCGAGTTCGGCCAGCATCCGATAATCGCCGCTGAAATCAAAACCGCGCGCATGCGCCGACGCGAAGCGGGTCTCGGCCAGCGCCTCCAGAT
>JBGSKP010000646.1:0-9093 GCA_041741175.1 Thiocapsa sp.
CTGTCGCCTCAACGCCGGCGGCGGAGAAGCCAGCCGGGAAACGAGACGGAAAGCCAGCCGCGCAGCCGGCCACGACAGCGGAGAAGTCGGCCGAACGCTCGACAGCTCCGGCCAAACCGAGTGGCGCCGCGCAGGCTGCTCAGACGAAGCCTGCACAAGCACGGGTCGAGGCAAACCCGGGGGCGGCCTCCGGCGTGTCCTGGGCCTGGCCGCTCGCCGGATCCGTAATCCAGAAGTTCAGCGCCGGCGACCGGACGCGGCAAGGCATGCGGATTCGGGGACGCGCCGGTGAGACAGTGATGGCTGCAGCCGGTGGCACTGTGGTCTACAGCGGCGGTGGACTCACCGGGTACGGCAACCTTATCATCATCAAACATAACGACAAGTATCTGAGCGCTTACGGGTTTAATCGCAGGCTGCTCGTCGCTGAGGGGGGTCGGGTCAAACGTGGGCAGGCGGTCGCCGAGGTGGGTGAAGCGGTCGGGGGTGGCGGCGACCTCCTGCATTTTGAGATCCGCCGAGATGGCACAGCCGTCGATCCCCTGCTGTACCTGCCTCCGCGCAAGTGACCTCGTCCGACCCGACGGAGTAAGAGTGGATGCGAAGAGCCGACGCTGCTGAGTCCAAAGATGACCCGCTCGAGCTTGTGCCCGACCTCGACGGCGAGATCCTGCTCGTGGGCGACGACGCCGAGCCGGTCGAAGGCGAGGATCTCGGAGCCGACGAACCCGAGCCGCCCGAGGAGGCGGCGGCGGAGTTGGTGGCTGAGCGTTTCAGCTCCGGTGACGGCGACTTCGATGCGACGCGGATCTATCTGAACGAGATCGGCGAATCCAAGCTGTTGACCGCCGAAGAGGAGGTGAAGCTGGCGCGTCTTGCCCAGGGCGGCGACAACGCCGCGCGCCATCGCATGATCGTCTGTAACCTTCGGCTGGTCGTGAAGATCGCCAGGCGCTATCTCAATCGCGGGCTACCCCTGTTGGATCTGATCGAGGAAGGTAACTTGGGTCTGATTCGCGCGGTAGAGAAATTCGACCCGGAACGCGGCTTTCGATTCTCCACGTACGCGACCTGGTGGATTCGCCAGACCATCGAGCGGGCGATCATGAACCAGACGCGGACCGTGCGTCTGCCCATTCATGTCGTGAAAGAGATCAATATCTATCTAAAGGCGGCGCGCCAGCTCTCGCAGCGGCTGGACCATGAGCCGACCACCGAGGATATTGCCGTGCTGCTGGATAAGCCGATCGGCGAGGTGAAACGGATGCTGGGTCTGAACGAGCGCATCGCTTCGGTCGATACCCCCTACAGCAAGGATGCCGACAAGCCGCTCGTGGACATGTTGCGCGACGACGCTGCAGACGATCCGTCTGATCGGATACAAGATACCGACATTCAAACCAACATCGAGCACTGGCTCGGGAAGCTCAACGCCAAGCAGCGCGAGGTGGTGGAGCGCCGCTTCGGTCTGCACGGCTACGAGAATTCAACCCTCGAGAAGGTCGCGCAGGAGCTGGGGGTGACCCGCGAGCGCGTTCGACAGATCCAGATGGATGCGTTGCGGCGGCTGCGCGATATCTTAGAAAAAGAAGGGTTTTCACTCGACGCCTTCTTCAAGTAAAACGTCGGCTGTGCTCTGGTCGCCCCATCCCGCGGTTTGATCCAGATCATAACCGGATAGGGTATATCCCACATGGATCAGGTCGAATGACCGCCACCATGTTGACTTTCCGAGCGTGATCCAGTGATATGACCGACGCACGGTCGAGCGATGGACCGACGTTACGAGACGGCCGGATCGCCTTATCATCCTTGTTGTTTTCCCGACGTTTTCTGGGGAGGGTCTATGGAAGCCAGTCTGGAACGGAAGTACAACTTAGACGTTGTACGCTGGTTCACGGTCATGGCCGTCGTCTACCTGGTGGTGGGCGCGTCCGTCGGGGTGTATATCGCAGCGGAGCTGGCCTGGCCGGCACTGAATCTGGATATCGCCTATTTATCCTTCGGGCGCCTTCGCCCGCTACATACCAACGCCGTGATTTTCGCCTTCGGCGGCTGTACCTTGATGGCGACTGCCTTCTACACCGTTCAGCGCACCTGCGGCGTTCGGTTATGGAGCGACAAGATGGCCTGGTTTACCTTTTGGGGTTGGAATCTGGTCATCGTCCTGGCTGTCATCACCCTGCCGCTTGGGCTGACTCAATCCAAAGAATATGCCGAGCTTGAGTGGCCGATCGATATCCTGATCGCGGTGGTCTGGCTGGCGTTTACCATTAATTTCGTCATGACGATCGCCGTGCGGAAATCTTCGCACATCTATGTGTCGAATTGGTTCTTCCTCGGCATGATGATCATGATCGTCTACCTGCATGTGGTGAACAGTCTTGCGATTCCAGTTGGACTCTTTAAGTCCTACTCGGTCTTCTCGGGCGTGCAGGACGCAATGATTCAATGGTGGTGGGGCCACAACGCGGTGGGCTTCTATTTGACCGCCGGTTTCCTCGGCATCATGTATTACTTTGTGCCCAAGCAGGCGGGGCGTCCGATCTACTCCTACCGATTGTCGGTCATCCACTTCTGGGCCTTAATGTTCGGCTACGTCTGGCTCGGTGCCCACCATCTGCAATATACCGCTCTGCCGGACTGGACCGGGTCGCTCGGTGCCGCCGTTTCTATCGCCATGATCATCCCGTCCTGGGGTGGCGCGGTAAACGGCATGATGACCTTGTCGGGCGCCTGGGATCGGTTGCGGACCGACTACGTCCTGCGCTTCCTGATCATCGCATTGGCCTTCTACGCCATGTCGACATTCGAAGGGCCGGTGATGTCGCTGAAGACCGTCAATGCCTTGTCGCATTACACCGATTGGACGATTGGTCATGTTCACTCCGGTGCATTGGGCTGGGTCGCGGGTATATCCATCGGCGCCATCTATCACCTGATGACCCGTCTCTACCATACCGAGATGTATTCGGTACGTCTGATCAACTTCCATTTCTGGACGGCGACGATCGGCACCGTCATCTACATCGTGGCGATGTGGGTGTCCGGGATCATGCAGGGGCTGATGTGGCGGGCTTATGACGAATACGGCACCCTGGCTTACACCTTCGTGGAGTCTGTCGATGCAATGCACCCCTACTATGCGATGAGAACAGTCGGTGGTGCCATCTTCCTGCTCGGTGCCGTCGTGATGCTCTTCAACATCTTGATGACCGTTCGTAAGTCGTTGTCCGAAGGCAGCCTGAGTAAGGCGCGCGCCATCCCGGCAGCGGCATGATCCTGGGAGTATCCATGTAATGGCCGACAACAAGACGAAGCCGAAATCCTTCCAGGAATGGATGGAGGTCAATATCTGGGGGCTGCTGATAGTCACAGCCCTGGTGCTCTCCGTGGGTGGATTGGTGGAGATCGTGCCGCTGTTCTATATGAAGAACACCATGGAGCACGTCACCTACCCCGAGATCGTGTGGGATCAGGCCGGCAAAGAGCCGATCGTGACCGTCGACGAGGCCGGTAAACCGCAGTGGAATTGGAAGGCGGGTGACGGCATGCGTCCCTACACGGCGCTGGAGCTGGCCGGGCGTGACATCTACCAGCGCGAGGGCTGTTATCTGTGCCACTCGCAGATGATTCGTCCGTTCCGTGACGAGCGCGAGCGTTATGGTCACTACTCGCTGGCCTCCGAGTCCATGTTCGATCATCCGTTCCAGTGGGGATCAAAACGCACCGGACCGGACCTGGCGCGGGTCGGCGGAAAGTATTCCGACGAGTGGCAGCGCCAGCACATGCGGGCCCCGCGTTCACTGGTCCCTGAATCCGTCATGCCGGGCTATCCCTTTCTGGACGACAATTATGTCAACGGCAAGTCGATGCAACGT
Organism: Thiocapsa sp.; assembly: GCA_041741175.1. Taxonomy (GTDB): domain Bacteria; phylum Pseudomonadota; class Gammaproteobacteria; order Chromatiales; family Chromatiaceae; genus Thiocapsa. The sequence continues at coordinate 3,882 of JBGSKP010000646.1, forward strand.
CACATGCGTGGGATGAAGACGGTTGGAGTCCCTTATACGGATGCTGATATCGAGGCCGCACCGGCTTTTGTCGAAGGGAAGACCGAGATGGATGCTTTAGTGACCTATCTGCAGGTCCTCGGGACTATGGTCGCACTCGACGAGAACAAGACATACCGTGAGTAGGCTGACCGATTATTTTCAAACCGATTGGCAGGCGATGACGACGAATGATTGGATCGGGATGATCCTCACCGTCGTCGTCTTCCTGCTGATGATTGGTGCCTACTTCTACGTCTTTCGTCCTAAGAACCGGGAAAAGCTCGAAGCCATGAAGCATATCCCGTTCGAAGAGGACAACGAGAACACCGGAGACTCACATGGCCGAAAATAACCCCTTTCCCGGTGAAAACAACACCGGGCATGTCTGGGACGACAACCTGCGCGAGTTGGCTAACCCACCGCCGCGATGGTGGATGCTCGGTTTCTGGGCATCAATCCTGTTCGTGATCGGTTACACCGTTCTGTACCCAAGCTGGCCGGTCGGTCAGCAGGCGACGCCGGGTCTGCTGGGGTGGACGCAGATCCAGGAGTACGAGAAAGGTCGCGCCCAGGTCGACGCCAAGCGCGGGCCCTTCGAGGAGCAGATCAGTGCCATGACGGCCGAGGAAATCATCGCCGACCCCGGGCTGTTGCAGTACACCCTGGCCTCCGCCAAGGTTCTGTTCGGTGACTACTGCTCCGCCTGTCACGGCAGCGGAGGCCAGGGCAATCCCGGCTACCCGGTTTTGGCCGACGATGATTGGCTGTACGGTGGCTCGATCGCCAAACTCACGGAGACGATCACCAACGGTCGCAAAGGCGCGATGACGGCACACGCCACCATTCTGACGGATGCCGAGGTCGATCTGCTTGCAACCTGGGTGACCGAGATGGCCGACGGCGGCGAAGGTAGCCCTGACGGTTGGGCGCTTTTTACAGCGAAGGGCTGTGGCGCCTGCCATGGCGAAAAAGCAAACGGGGTGCTCGCCGAGCTGCCCGGCGGAGAGATCGTCAGCGTCGGTGCCGCGAATCTAACCGACAGCATCTGGCGCTTCGAGCCGGGCGGCTTCGACAGTGCAAGACACACCATCCGTTACGGTGTCAACCAGGATGTGGCCGATTCGCGCGATGCCGTGATGCCGGCGTTCGGGTCGGTCGCCAAGGTCGATGATGTCGAGGTTCGCAAGCTTGACGACCAGGACATTAAGAAGCTGGCTATCTACGTGCACCAGCTCGGGGGCGGCGGTTGAAACGACACTGAAAGACATCACGGGCCGGCTGTCGCGCCGGCCCGCCGACAACGACTGGACAATGTGGAGGAGGTCGACATGAGCGGAGGGCTGACCTGGGACTTCGTGACTTTGATGTCGCTGGCCATGGTGGCGATCGCGGTCTTGATCATCCTGTACCTGATCTACAAGGTGATTACCCTGATGAATCGGGACGCCGAAGCGCATAAAAAAAGCGAGCACTGAAGCCGTCGGGTGCGCCGTCATGTTATCTGGGGGGTCTTGGATCCCCCTTTTTTTGTGGTGTAAACAACTTCTAAAACAGGTGGTTATGCTTGCGAATAGGCATGGCTAAAGTGCCCTGGCAAGCGTAAGATTTCGTATTTAGACGTGATGGCTGGCCGGCTCGTCGCGTCTGTGAGCCGCTCTGACGAATCAATTGGCCCCGTTGTGGAGATGGTCAGTGAGCACGAATCCCGTGGTATCCCAAACTGCTGTCGACGACCTCTATGAAGAGGCCGAGCATTGGCATGTCAATACCGGTGGCGAGACGATTCATGCCAAGCGTCAGCCCGGTCGATGGCGCACGATCAAGTGGGCCGCGGCGTCGGTTTGGTTAATCTATTTTATCGGCCCATACGTCCGCTGGGACGGACGGCAGGCCGTACTGTTCGATATTCCGAACCGTCAGTATCACCTCTTCGGGGCGACCGTCCTGCCCCAGGACTTCTGGATGCTGTCGCTGCTGCTGTTGTTCTTTGCGATCATGCTTGCGGTCGTGACGGCCTTGGTTGGCCGGGTCTGGTGCGGGTATTTCTGCTTCCAGACGGTCTGGACGGACGTTTACACCTGGATCGAAGAAAAGATCGAGGGCAGCCCTCCGCAGCGCCGCAAGCTCGATAAGGCCCCGATGAGCTTTGCCAAGTTTCGGATCAAGCTGGGTAAGCATGCTCTGTGGCTATTGATCGGGTTCTTCACCGGGATGAGCTTTGTGGCCTGGTTTACGGATGCGCCAAGCCTCTGGGGCACCTTCTTTAGCGGCGGGACCAACCCGGCAGGCTATATCACCGTTACGCTCTTCACAGTCGGGACCTATGGTCTCGCCGGGTTTATGCGCGAGCAGACCTGTTTCTGGCTGTGCCCTTACGCCCGCATCCAGGGCGTGATGCTCGACAAGACGACCATCGTGCCAACTTACGATGTCGCCCGTGGCGAGCCCCGCGGGCGCGTGAAGCGCGGCGAAGCGGCGCAGACGCGCACCGCTGGCGACTGCGTGGACTGCAACCAGTGTGTCGCGGTTTGTCCCACCGGCGTGGATATTCGCGAGGGCCAGCAGGAAGGCTGTATCACCTGTGCGCTCTGTATCGATGCATGCGATCAGGTCATGGAGAAGGTGGGACGTCCGCGCGGTCTGATTCGCTATGCGTCGCTTGACGAACTCGAAGGGCTGCCGACGAAAAAGCTGCTGCTGCGTCCGCGCGTCTGGGTCTATGCGGCGATCATGAGTCTGGCGATGGCCGGCATCCTCTACGGATTCTCGACGCTGGCGGCAATCGATCTGAAGGTGCTGCACGAGCGTGCGCCGCTCTACGTGCGTCTCAGCGATGGCTCAATTCAGAATAAATACACCTTGAAGATCCTCAACAAGATGCCCGAGGAGCTTCCGGTGCGAATCAGCGTGACCGGGCCGGACGGCTTGACCCTGGTCGGGGCCGATGAGCCGATCGTCGCACCGCCTGGCGGGGTCACGGCAGCCGTGGTCTTTGTTAAGGTGCCCAAGAAGTCGATCCAGAGTGAGCAGCAGCCGATTGTGTTCTACGCCGAAGCGGCCAGGCCGACCGGGGTCATGGTGTCCACGGAGCGGGACAGCGTCTTCGTCGGACCACGACCCTAGACCATCTCGACAGACCATCGCGCGTGGGCGTGTCCGTCTCTGAGTCGGCGCCCACGAGTGCGATCAACCTGAAGGTAGATGTATGCAAGCGACCACCCCAATCAACTCCAAACCGACCTCTGCGCTGCGCAGCCCTTGGGTCTGGGCCTGGCTCGGGTTGCTCGTTACGGTGTTGGCAGTCAATCTGCTCTTTGTCTATCTCGCGATTGCGACCAATCCGGGGCTGGTCACCACCAACTACTACGAGCGCGGACAGGATTACGAGCAGACCATGGTCTCGCGTCTGGCACGCGATCCGGGCTGGCTGATGCGGGCCGATGTCCCGCAGTCCCTGACCGCAGGTGTCGAGGAATCGATTCGGCTTGTCCTGGTCGACCGGGCGGGGCAACCCGTCGACGTCGACGCGGCGACCTTTTATGCCTATCGGCCGTCGGATCTGACACGCGATTTCTCTGTGCCGATGACGCGCGAGGCGGCTGGGCGGTACGTGGTCGAGACCTCGTTCCCGCTCATCGGGGTCTGGGATATCTTGATGGCGGTCACGACCGGCGAGGACGAGTACAGCGTCGGCGAGCGGGTCAAGGTCGCGCGTCCCTGATGGCGTGCGCCTCGGCATGTTGACTCCTGCGGGAGTGGTCGAAGAACAACCGGACCCGACCTCTGTTACGACGCGCTGCTTCCACTGTGGTCTACCGGTGGCCGAGTCGGTCCGCGAGACCGCCTCGATCGCCGGGCGAGAGCGGCAGTTCTGTTGTGCCGGCTGCAAGTCGGTTTGCGAGGCCATTTTTGCCGCCGGCCTTGATGGCTATTACCGCCGTACCCCCGAGGGCGAGATCTTTGGCCCCCCCCCCGAGCCGCCGAAGGATCTGGCGCTATTTGACTTGGATGCCGTGCAGGAGGAATTCACCGACACGGCAAGCGAGATCCGTGACATCAATCTGCTGGTGGAAGGCATTCACTGCGCCGCCTGTGTCTGGCTGATCGAAAAAGGTCTGTGCGCCATGCCCGGCGTGGAAGAGGCGCGGGTGAATCTCACCGGGCGCCGGCTGCGCGTTCGCTGGGACAACGGCCGTCAGCAGCTCTCGCGCATCCTGCGCCGCCTTGCCGATCTCGGCTATGCCGCGGCGCCGTTCGATCCGGAGTCATCCGAGGGCGCAATCGGACGCGAGAACCGCTCCATGCTCTACCGCATGGCCTGGGCCGGTTTCGCGATGATGAACCTCATGTGGATCTCGATCGCGCTCTACGCGGGCGCCGATGAAGGCGAGTTCCGTACGCTTTTTCAATGGCTGGGATTTGCGATCGCCACGCCGACCCTGCTGTACTCGGGCGCACCCTTCCTGCGCGGCGCCTGGGCCGGGTTACGCTCCGGCCATCTGAGCATGGACCTGCCGATCGCGATCGGCGTGACCACCACCTATCTGTATTCGCTCTATGTCACGCTCGGCATCTCCCGCATCGGCGATGTTTACTGGGATACCGTCGTCAACTTCCTCTTTGTCATCCTGGTCGGCCGCTATCTGGAGGCGATTTCGCGCCGTAAGGCGGTGGCCTCGACACAGCGGCTGCTCGATCTTCAGCCGAAGGTCGCCACCCGGCTGGACGGCGCGGGCGATGAGCAGGAATCCGTCGTGCCCATCCGTGCACTGAAGCTTGGCGAGCGCGTGCTGGTGCGTCCGGGCGAGCGCATCCCGGTCGATGGTGAGGTGATCGCCGGTCGTAGCGGCGTTGATGAGTCGATGCTCACCGGCGAGTCACGCCCGGTGGGTAAGTCGATCGGCGATCAGGTGGCTGCCGGGGCGATCAATGGGGCTGGCGTTCTAACCGTTCGCATCGGCGCACTCCTGCGCGATACGGCGTTGGGGCGCATCATCCGCCTGGTCGAGGATGCCCAGGCCAGCAAGGCGCCGATCCAGCGGCTTGCGGACCGCATCGTCCCCTGGTTTGTCGCGGCGACACTCGGGCTGGCCAGCATCACCTTCCTCTGGTGGATGCGGGTGGATGTCGAGGTCGCGGTGATGGCGGCCACGGCGGTGCTGATCATCACCTGCCCCTGCGCGTTCGGGAT
>JBGSKP010000647.1:0-5626 GCA_041741175.1 Thiocapsa sp.
TCGACGCCCTGCGCAGCGCCGGCAACGCCAGCGAGTTCTTCACCCCGCGGGCCGTCACCGAGTTCAGGGTGGCCCGCGTCAATCCCCGTCTGGGCTCGAAAGAAACGAGGGGCGAGACTGTGCTCGACCCTGCCTGCGGGACAAGCGGCTTTCTCACTGCCACCATCGACCATTTTGAGAAGCAGCTCGATACGCACTCCGGTCCCGACGGCCGTCGCGCCATCGCCGACTGCATCCGCGGCATGGAGAAGAAGCAGCTCCCGCACCTGCTCTGCACCACCAATCCGATGCTCCACGGTATCGAGGTGCCGAGCATGATCGAGCACCGCAACACCCTGGTCGGAAATTGGAACGACTGGCGCAAGGGCGAGCGGGTCGACTGTGTCATCACCTATCCGCCGTTCGAGGGCATAGAGGACGAAAGCTCCGGCAACGACTACCTGTCGCAGACCCGCGAGACCGCAGACATGTGCACGCAGCTGATCGTCAGCGGGATTGGAGCCAGCAACTAGCTCTCGATCGAAACGATGACAGACTCAACCACCGACCGATACTCAGCCGGCGAACAGGGACTGGGATACATCTACCAGGCGCGGTTGGCTTTGCTCCATCTGCTGCAAATGCCCGAGGACACCGCCGTCTTCCTGGAAAAGGACGATGACCTCGATTTCATCGAGGGCGATGGCGGCAAGTCTCTGGCCTCGCTCAAGCACAAGGCTGTCGGTGACCGCCTCACCGACCTTTCGACCGACTTCTGGAAGTCCGTCAACATCTGGTTGGCGCGGTACAAACGCGATGGCCGTGCCGTATCGAACCTGCACTTCTTCCTGTTCACCACCGGCACGGTATCGGCCGACTCGTTCCTCACCCGCCTTCTCCCCGACCAGCCCGTCGCCTCCGGCGATGCAGCAACTTTGACCGAGTTGGCCAATACCGCGCTCGCCAAGTCGAAGTCGCCGCTCATTGGCAAGATCGCCACGGAGTTCAACGAACTGAGCGACTCCGAGAAGCAAGATTTTCTCGAACGCATCCTGATCCTCGATGGCAGTCCGCGTATCGGCGACATCCCGGCGACCATCAAGGACAAGTACATGCGAACCGTCCGGCGCGAGTACCGCGAGTTCGTCTTCGAGCGGCTCGAAGGTTGGTGGAACGACGCGGTCATCAAGCAGTTGACTCGCGCCAGAACGGAAGGAATCTTCGGCTATGAGGTCTCGGACAAGCTGTCCGCCTTCGCCGAGGAATACAAAGCCGACAACCTCCCTATCACCTTTCGCGGAAAAGTGCCTGCCGACGACATCGAGACCGAAACTGATCCGCGACTGTTCGTGGCGCAACTGCGGGATATCGGAATTTCCTCCAACCGGATCAGGAGCGCGATCCTGGACTATTACAGGGCGTTCGAGCAACGGTCTGCCTGGGCCCGCGAGAACCTGCTGGTATCAGGAGAGGTCGAGGAGTACGAAGATCGTCTCGCCGACGAGTGGAACCGCTACAAGGATGTCATTTTCGAGAAACTGAAGGACGACACCGAAGACGCGCTGAGGGAAGCCGGCGTGACCCTCTACAACTGGGCGGAGTTCGAGACTGGAAAGATCGAATCCTTGCGCATCCGCGCGCGGGTGACCGAGCCCTACGTACTTCGTGGTAGCTTTCACATCCTGGCGGATAACAAGCCCGAACCCCGAGTGTATTGGCATCCCAGTTTCCTCGAACGCCTCGGCAAGGTGCTGGGGGTGGCCAAGTGAAGCGATGGGACCAGCGCCCCTTCGAAATTCGGAACCTTTTCAATCCCGCCTTCTGCGGCTTGGTCCTGTCCCGTGCCCTGCGCGGCTACGAAGAAGAAGACGCCCGTGGCATGCCCTTCTCTTTATCGCTGCTGGTGTTGCCCCTGTGCCTGCACAAGGACTCGCGCGACGTGATCGCCGGCAGTCCGCGCAGCTACCTGCTCAAGACCACGGAGAAGAACCAGGAGATCGTGGTGGGCTTTGCAGACCGGGTCACCAACATGCTGCCCTATGCGTTCGAGGGGCTCGGCCTGCTGATGGAAAGGGGCTGCATCGCTATCGCTGACGACGGGCGTATCCAGACAGTGCCCGACAAGGTGCGTAAGAGCGTCACCGGAACCGACGAGACCGTCTCCTGCCAGAAAGTGGCGCGAATCGTCGGAAGGGAATTCGCGCGCATCGCTGATCGGGTGACGGTTTACAAGACTTTCGGGATTCGTCCATGAAGATTAGTTCCATCCACATTTACAGCCACGATGGCCAGCGCCGGGATCTCCGGTTCAAGGTGGACGGACTCAACGTCATCACCGGCCGGTCCTCCACTGGTAAGTCCGCGCTCTCCGAGATTATCGAATACTGCATGGGGCGCTCGTCGTTCAATGTCCCCGACACCGACATCTTCGCCAAAGTGGCCTGGTTCGCCGTGATCTACCAATATGAGAACGAGCAGGTGCTGGTTGCCAAGCCGACACCGACCGGAGGTGCCGCCAGCTGCAGCACTGCGATGCTGCGGCGGGGAAGTCAACTGCAGGCGCCTTCGTTCCAGGAACTGGCAGTCAACACAGACGATGACGCCATCGTCGAACTGCTATCACGTCTGCTCGGCATTCCCGAGAATCGCACCGATGTGGCACTCGAACACAGCCGTTACAGTTTCGCGGCAAACGTAAAACATACGTTCTATTACCTGTTTCAGAAGCAGGGGCTGGTCGCCAACAAGGACCAGCTTTTCTACCGCCAGAACGAGCAGTTCCAACCCCAGGCGATCCGCGACACGCTTCCGATCCTGCTCGGAGTCTCATCCCCCAACCGCTACGAACTTGAGTCCAAGCTACAGACCGCGAAGAGGGACCTGAGGATCAACACGAAGCAGTTGGGGCAGGCGCGCGACGCAGTCGACACGGCGCACGAAAAGGCCATCAGCCTCTACTCGGAAGCCAAGGCGGTCGGTGTCATCGGCAAGACCGACGGGAACCCCAATGCCGAAGGGATCATCGATGCATTGAGGTCGGCATTGTCGTGGACGCCCGAAACGGTACCCGACGACGACGGCAGCCGGATTTCTCGTCTTGAGGAAGAACTGAGCCAGTTGCGTAAGGATCGCGGCGACACCCAAGCCAGGATCGACTCGGCGCGTGTGTTCGCCAAGCGCGCCGGCGGCTACGAAAACGAGGCTGCCGAACAGGTGGACCGTCTGGCCTCGATCAAGGCGCTACCGAGGAATCCCGACAACGGCGAGTGGCAATGGCCGTTCAGCGAGCGAAACCTGGCGCTGGAATCTCCGGTCGCCACCGTCCTGCTCAAGGAGCTAGCGTCGCTCGACGAGGAATTGCGCGTCGCCACCGGCCAGCGCCCCAAGCTCGAAGCCTACCTGACCGAGCTGGCGGGCAAGGTGGACCAGATCGCGGGCGCCATCAGGCAGAAGGAAGCGGAGCTTTCCGCCGCGAACTCGGCGAACGAATTCATTGCCCAGATGGGTACCCGCAACAACGCAGCCGCGCGCGTCGTGGGCCGCATCAGCCTGTTCCTCGAGACTCTCCTCCCGAACGAGGATCTCGCCAGGCTGGGAGCGGAGAATCGCCGCATCATGAACAAGGTACAGCAGCTAGAGGACCTGATCGGCGCCGACGCCAGCAACGAACGCCTCGCCTCGATCCTCAATAACATCTCCGCACAGGTGACGCGGTATATCCAGAAGTTCGACGCCGAATTCGCTAATTACCCAGCGCGGCTCAATCTCCCCCAGTTGACGATCATCTTCGATCGCCCCGAACGTTCTGTCCCGATGAGCCGGACCGGGGGTGGCGCGAACCATCTGGCGTATCACCTGTCGACACTGCTCGCCCTGCATCTGTTCGCGGTCCAGAACAACCGCCCGATCCCGCGCTTTCTCCTGATCGACCAGCCGACCCAGGTTTACTTCCCATCCGAGCTGGTCTACAAGGATGCCGACGGCTCGGTGCAGAGGACCGAGGCCGACGCCGACCTCGATGCGGTGCGCCGGCTATTCGAGTTGTTGCTGAAGTTCACCCAAGAAGACGCCCCCGGTTTCCAGTTGATCGTCACCGAGCACGCCAATCTTCGCGAGCAGTGGTTCCAGGACGCCTTGGTAGAGGTGCCTTGGACAAAGCCGCCGGCTTTGGTTCCGGAACATTGGAGCCAAGAATGATCCTTTCGCAAGACGTCGGAGCCCCAGCGAGCATTCCAGCAGGATGGGCGTCACCGGGACAATCGAAATCCTTGGCCTCAATATCCGCGGCCAGCTCAATCGGAAGCGCAAGGAGAAGTGGGACGATTGCCTTCGGCACATCTCGGATTATGTTCGGTTACCGGCCATAGGCGGCGCTGTTGGCCACGAAGTCGGCAAGGTCATGCGCCGGCGGTGTCGCTGCGCAGCGTTGAACATGTCGGCCGGGAAATCAAACCCCGCCGAGCGATTTCCAGATCATCAAGCTGCCGGCGGCGACACTGCCGCAGATTGCGACCCCCGGGAGCGTGTCGATGATCGCGACCTTGCACGGGCCAGTCCGGGAGCGTGGTCGTGCCGGTCAGCTCGCAGGTGACTTAGGTGAATAAGCCGAAGAGTGCATCGTTGAGCAGGGCGCGGCCGAGCGAGCCCTGCAGGAAACCGTGTTCTGCCTCTGGTTTTCTGTCGTTTCTCTCGGTCAGCCGCCGACCAACCCAGTGGAGTGAATGCTATGCAAGCCATCGAACTAGAGACCGAAATCGACGAAAACCACGAGATCCGCCTGAAACTGCCGGAGGCGATCCGGGCGCGCAAGGCCAGGGTCGTGGTGCTGTACGAGGAGGCCGAGTCTGCGACCGTCCGGGACATGCCCGCTCAACACGATGCCGCCAAGTCATTCAGGGAATTCGGTCAGTTTCGCAGCCAGATCTCGATGAGCGATGACTTCGATGCGCCCTTGCCGGATGACTTCTGGCTGGGAGGCCATCCATGAGGCTCTTGCTCGACACCCATTGCTTTCTCTGGCTCAACGGTCAGCCTGAAAGGCTTGGCGCCGTGTCGTTGAACGCCTGCCGGGATCCGGAAAACCCGCTGTTTCTCAGCTTGATCTCCCTGTGGGAGATCCAGATCAAGCATCAGCTGGGCAAGCTCGATCTCAAGGTACCCTGGCAACAGATGTTGAATGTGCAACAGGCGCAAAATGACTTGCGGATATTGCCGGTTTCTCTGCCCCATATAGCGCAACTCGGCCAACTGCCGATGCATCATGGCGATCCTTTCGACCGGATGCTGGTTGCTCAGGCTCAGTTCGAAGGCATGGCGCTGGTCACCGCTGATGCGGCTATGGGGCCTTATGACGTAGAGGTGATTTGGTGACAGAATTGTCAAAGTTCTCCGGCCAACCTACTGACTACGCTTTAGCTTGAAAGCCTTGAGTTGATCACAGTGTATCTTCTTTGCGCTGCAGTTCGGCGAAAAGCATAGACCGGGCGGGTGTTCGAAAGCGGTGCTGTATATAGAGCTTTCATCTGATATGATTAGCTCGTCAAGCTAGACGCATTCATTCGCGTACTTTGTATCCGGTAGTCCGAAAAATGTCCGAATCAAAGCCGGACTTTTTTCGAGTATCTTGAGGTGGCTCAAGAGACGACGC
>JBGSKP010000648.1:0-7378 GCA_041741175.1 Thiocapsa sp.
GCCCGGCGGACGGCGCCGTCGTGCCACCGCACGAGCATGCTGGCCAGCCTGCGCCACTGACCCCCGACGAGCAGGAGACCCTCTCGGTGCAATGGCAGCAGCGTCTGGCCGGGGCCGCTCAGCAGGCGCAGCAGTCCGGCAAGCTTGGCGGGGAGATGGCGCGGATGATCGATCATCTGCTGCAACCGCGCTTACCCTGGCGGATGCTGCTGGCCCGCTACATGACGGCCGTCTCGCGCGAAGATTACAGCTACGCGCGCCCGTCGCGTCGCGCGGGCGATTTCATCATGCCGAGCCTGCGCAGCCATCAGTTGGATCTGTTGGTCGCCGTCGATACCTCGGGGTCGATCAAGGAGTCGGAGCTTGAGGAGTTCATCGGCGAGATCGATGCGCTCAAGGGCCAGGTGCGCGCCCGCATCACACTCTTGCCATGCGATGCCGCGTTGTGTGAAGGTGCACCTTTCCGCTTCGAGCCTTGGGAGACCTTTGCGCTCCCCGGTGCGATTCGCGGCGGCGGTGGAACCAGCTTTCGACCGGTCTTCGAGTGGGTCGATCGAGCGGGCATCCAGCCTGATCTGCTGGTCTATTTCACCGATGCACAGGGCGACTTCCCCAAGGTTGAGCCGCCGTTTCCGGTGATCTGGCTGGTGAAGGGGCGTGGCAAGGTGCCTTGGGGGCAGCGGATTCAGCTCAATTGAACCGCGTCCGGAACGGTCCGCGCGGCGGTGATCTGTCGTTCGGCATCTCAGTGACCTCAGAGCGACGGAGTCGACCCGGTTCAAGATGTTGCATCGACTCTTCGGGAACTCGTCGGCAACGGCCTCGTCTCACCAAACCATGATGATCAAGACGTTTGTGAATCGGTTGCGGGTGTCGGCGCTCCCGCTGGTCGTGGTCGTTTCGAGCGCCGCCACACCGCTGCATGCCGATGCCATTGATCTGCCCGACATGGGGAGCTCTTCGGACAGCCTGATGACCCTGCCTGCGGAGGCGCGCCTGGGCAAAGCCTTTATGCGCAGCGTGCGCAACGCCTTGCCGGTGTCGGATGACCCGCTGACCACCAGCTATATCGAGTCGCTCGGCTCGACGCTGGTCGAAGCCGATCACACCGCCTCGGGCCATTTCACCTTCTTTCTGATCGACGAGCCGGTCGTCAACGCCTTCGCCGGTCCCGGCGGCTACATCGGCGTCTATGGCGGGCTGATCCTCGCGGCCGAGACCGAAAGCGAGCTTGCCGCCGTCATGGCCCACGAAATCGCCCATGTCAGCCAGCGTCATTTGATGCGCTCGTTCGAGGATCAGGGCAAGCTCAGCATCCCGGCGACGGCCTTGCTGGTGGCCGCGGCCATTCTGGGCGCGCAGGTGTCGCCGGATGCCGGGGCGGCGGCGATTGCGGGCGTGCAGGCGGCGGCGGTTCAGCGGCGGATCAACTTCACCCGCGACAACGAGAAGGAAGCCGATCGGATCGGCATCCAGACCCTCGCGGGCGCGGGCCATGACCCTTACGCGATGGCGGGTTTCTTCGAGCGCCTGTCGAAGGCGACGCGTGTTTACGAGACCATCGAGACCAGCGCGCCGGAGTTTTTGCGCACCCATCCGGTCAACGCCGAGCGCATTTCCGACTCGCTGGGTCGGGCGGAGCGTTTCGGCGCGCGGCAGCGCCCCGACAGCCTGGCCTTTCTGCTGACGCGTGCGAAGCTGCGCGAGCGCTCCTACCAACGTGCCGAGCAGTCGGTGGCACATTTTCAAAATACCCTGCGCGAGGGACGTTATCGCACGGAGGTGGCCGAGCGATACGGCTATGCCCTGGCGCTGCAGCGCGCCCGGCGTTTCAGCGACGCGAAACGCGAGAGCGATACGCTGCTTGCCGCGCATCCGAGTCAGGCTGAATTCGTCGTGCTGGACGCCGAGCTTGACGTCGCGCTCGGCAACAGCGATGCCGCGCTGGCGCACCTGAAGCAGGCCGTGAGCCTCTTTCCGAGTCAATGGCCCTTGCGGGTTGCCTACGCCGATGCGCTGATGACGTCAGGACAGTCGGCGCGCGCACTCGATGAACTCAAGGCGATCGCCAGGCTACGCCCCGGCAATGCCATGCTGTACGAGATGATCGTGCAGGCCGCGACCAAAGCGGGCGACCAGGTCGGTGTGGATCGGTACCGGGCTGAAAAGCTTTACGTCGAGGGTGATCTGGAGCCGGCGATCCGGCATCTCGAACTGGCCTTGCGCAGGCGGGATGTGCCCTATCATGATGCGGCGCAGATTCAGGTTCGGCTCGATGCCTGGCGTGAAGAAGAGCGCGACGAGAAACGCCGGGGTGGCGATCCGCTGCGCGCGACTGCAGCGGCCCCCAGATGGAGTGCCCCTCGATGAATTGTCCCCAAATGAAGTGCGTTCCAAGTGTGGTAGGAGTGCGGTAACATTGTCCGCGCTAGAGCGTCGGGAAAAGATCGGATTCGGTTGACTCTGCCGGCGCCTTCAACCGATTTTGTCGCCTGTCGCCCCGAAACACAAAGCCCGACACACACAGAATAATAAGATCGACACGATACGGAGGATTTCATCGTTCACGCCCCACGCGGGCCTGGTCGGGCAGCGCGGTCTCAAGCAGTCGAGCCGTTGCGTCCGCATCCTGGTCGAGTGCCCGGATTCGGGTTGCTCCGCACTGCGGAGGACCTGACTTGCGCCATCTGGTCTCGGCCCTTGGGAGCTTTGGTCCGGCGCCTGCCGCGGGACGCCCTGACGCGAGCGCCGTCCCTCTCATCCCAGTCAACCCACCCATGCTCCATAGGAGATGTCCCATGATCGATGCAAAACGTCGAATCCTGCTCAAGGGTTCACTCGCCGCCGGTACCGTCGGAGTCGCCGTCGGCGCCGGCCTGCTGTCCCCCAGTCTGGTCCTCGCGAGCTGGAACGAGGCGGCTTTCGGCGCCAAGGATGTCCCTGCGGCGCTTACCGGTTTGATGGGGTCCGATGCTGCCGAAACCAGCGATGCGATCATGATCAAGGCCCCGGATATCGCCGAGAACGGCGCCGTGGTGCCGGTGACCGTGGAAACCGGCATGGAAGGCGTGAAGTCGATCGCCATCATCGCCGACGCGAATCAAACGCCCCTCATCGCCTCGTTCGACCTGGGCGAGTCTGCTGTTCCCTTCGTCTCCACCCGGATCAAGATGGCCAAGACGTCCAATGTCGTCGCCGTGGTCCAAACCGCCGACAAGCTCTACAGCAACAAAAAAGAAGTGAAGGTCACCATCGGCGGTTGCGGCGGCTGATCGAATCGATCACCGCGAGATCCGGCACAGATACCAAACCCGAGGTAAACAGCGATGTCCGATATCAAGATCCGCGCCAAGCTCAAAGACGGCGAGACCGAAGTCAAATGTTTGATGAATCACCCGATGGAAACCGGGCTACGTAAAGACAGCAAGACCGACGAACTGGTCCCGGCGCACTTCATCCAGGAAGTCATCTGTAAAGCCAAGGATCAGGTCGTGATGACCGCCAATTGGAGCGGCGGCGTGTCGAAGAATCCCTACCTGGCATTCAAGTTCAAGGGCGGCGAGGTCGGTGATCCGATCGAAGTCACCTGGACGGACAACATGGGTGAGACACAGACCGGGGCCGATAAGATCGCTTGACCCCGCTTTGGTCGACTCGGGCACAGGGATGTGCCGGCAGTCAGTGATCGCCGCGTCCGGCCAGGCGTTCGGCCAGCCACAGGCGCAGGCGCAACCCCGGCTCCGTGCTGACCCCGACGGTTGCATAGCGGATCTGTCCGGCGGCATCGATCACGAACGAGGTTGGGACGCCGACCACACCCCATCGACTTGCAATCTGCCCGGTTGGATCGGCAATCACCGGGAAATCCTGTTCGGCCTTCCGCATGACACCCCGGAGTTCTTCCGGCCCGCCTGACTGCATTGCCACGGTCACGACCGGATGGTCCCGAGCGATCGAATCGATCGCCCCGTCCATGACTGTGCAGACCGGGCACCAACTGGCCCAGAAGTGGACCAGCACCGGCTGACCTTGAAAATCAGCGAGGCGCAGATCCAGTCCATCCAAGGACATGCCGGCGAGCACCGGCGCTTCGCCCGTGACCAGGGGGCGGGTTTTCCACCACTGAACTGCGCCGACAATCACCAGGATCAGGGCGATGTTGATCAACCAACCGCGCAGGCGTTTGGCCCGTCGGGGGTCACTCATGGCTGTTGCGGCGCGGTGAAGGCGTGCATTTGATCATCGTGATATTCCTGGAAACTTGTCGTTGCCGATGCCGATGCCGATGCCGATGCCGATGCCGGTATCGATATGGGTGGTGGCGATGCCCGTAATTCGCCCCCGCTGTGCGCCAGCCTGCACTATGCTTTAGGTGACCATTTTGCCTTCGGCATCAAGCTCAACAGGGGGTGCCCATGGAAAGCTGCTTTGCCTTTGCCGACGCCTTGGGTCCGACCAGGATTGTGCACGTCTACGAGCCCTCGATCCAACTTCGCGGCATCCTGGTCGTCGACAATGTCGCCTGCGGTCCATCGATCGGCGGGCTGCGCATGGCCGAGGATGTCAGCCTCGCCGAGTGCTTGCGTCTCGCCCGTGCCATGACGCTCAAGAACGCGGCGGCCGGTCTGCCTCACGGCGGTGGCAAGTCCGTCCTGTTCGGTGATCCGCGGATGGACAAAGGGCGCAAAGAGACGCTGATCCGTGGCTTCGCCAAGGCGTTGCGGACCGAGGACGACTATATCTTCGGCCCCGACATGGGCACCGATGAGGAATGCATGGCCTGGGTCCGCGACGAGACCGGCCGATCCGTGGGTTTGCCCGAAGAGCTGGGCGGCATTCCGCTGGACAAGATCGGCGCCACGGGCTGGGGTTTGCTCAATGCCGCCGAGGTGGCACTCGAATTCTGCGGCTTCGGGCTCCGTGATGCGCGCGTGGTCGTTCAAGGCTTTGGCGCCGTCGGTCGCCATGCGGCCCGCTATCTGACCGAGGCCGGTGCAATCCTGGTCGGCGCCGCCGACTCGCAGGGCGCCATCCATAACCCGAATGGTCTCGACGTCCAGGCCCTGATCCGGCTGAAGGACGAGGGCGGCAGTGTGGCCGATTCACCTTGCGGCGAGCGTCTGGATCGGGATGCCGTGGTCGGTTTGCCCTGCGATGTCTGGATCCCAGCGGCCCGTCCGGATGTGGTGGACGAGTCGAACGTGGCCCGCCTCCAGGCCCGCCTGATCGTGCAGGGCGCCAACATCCCCTTTACGGACGCAGCCGAACGCATCCTGCACGCGGCGGGTGTTCTGGTGGTTCCAGACTTTATCGCCAACGCGGGCGGCGTCATCTGTGCCGCGATGGAGCTGCACGGCGCGACCGAGACCGCGGCACTCCAGGTGATCGAGGAGAAGATCTGCCGTAATACGCGTCTGGTTCTGGACGAGGCACGGCGCAGCGAGATACTCCCGCGTCGCGCGGCGGTTGCGCTGGCCGAAGCGCGCGTTCGCAAAGCAATGGGTCTGCGGCGCTACTCGCTCTTCTCCTCCGCCCCCGGCTATCTTTGAATTCAGACCGACGACGGGATTTCTTTAGGGTCATGATTCGCATCCGCTTCCACGGCCGGGGCGGTCAAGGGATGAAGACCGCGAGCCGCATCCTGGGTACGGCCTGTTTCCTCTGTGGTTACGAGGTCCAAGATGCGCCACGTTACGGTGCCGAGCGCCGGGGCGCGCCCATTTTTGCCTTTGTGCGATTGGATGACCAACCCATTTGGGAGCGCGGCGTCATCACCCGGCCCGATTTGACGGTGGTTGCCGACCCGTCGCTGATCGCGATCCCCGCGGCGGGGGTGCTTGCCGGCCTGGACGAGCACAGCATCCTGCTCGTCGACAGTCCGGAGCCTACGGAGGTTTGGCAGGACCGCCTCGGACTCAAAGGACGGGTGATCGGTTTCAACGCCGGGGATCCGGCTGACGATCGGGCCGACCGGCCTCTCGTGGGTGTTGCGTGTGCCGCTGCCGCCGCCCGGCTGCTCGGATTCGTCACCTTCGACCGATTGGAGCAGGCGATTCGGGACGAGCTCGGCGGGTTGGGCGAGGCCATCGTCGAGCGCAATCTGGAAAAAGCGCGGGCGACCTACGATCAGATCGCGGCTTGGGAGGGTTGCGTTACCCCCGCGCCCACCGTGGACGCCGAGACCGGGCCGGACTGGATCGATCTACCCTTCGAGGAGGCACGAATCAGCGCCCCGGTGATCCATGCCGCCCTGACCAGCGAGGCGGTGCCGACCGGCCTGTGGCGCACCCTGCGTCCGGTCATCGACTATGATCGCTGTAACCGCTGCTGGTGGGTGTGCTCGGCCTTCTGTCCCGACGGGGCGATTCGGGTCGAATCCGGAACCCCCCGGATCGATTACGATCACTGCAAGGGCTGCCTGGTCTGTGTGGCGCAGTGTCCGCCGCACGCGATCGACACCGTTCCCGAAGCCCACCTGAGGGCCAATCCGTGATGACCCGCACGCTTCTAACCGGTAACGCCGCCGTCGCCTGGGGTGCCCGCCTGGCGCGGGTCGATTATGTGCCGGCCTTTCCCATTACGCCCCAAACCGAGATCATCGAGGCGATCGCCGGGTGGATGGACAGCGGTGTGATGGCCGGTCGACTGCTCACGCTGGAGTCCGAGCACAGCATGCTCACCGCCGCGGGTGCGGCGGCCGCGACCGGCGTGCGGGTCTTCACGGCCACCTCCAGTCAAGGGCTTCTCTACGCGATGGAGATGCTCTACACGGTCTCCGGCTGGCGTGCCCCCTTTGTGCTGGTGAATGTCTCGCGTGGGCTGGCGTCACCCATTACCCTGGAGCCGGATCACAACGACATCCTCGCCGCGCGGGACTGCGGGTTTCTGCAGATTCACTGTGCGACCTGCCAAGAGGTTCTGGACCATCTGCCGATCGCCTATCGGGTGGCCGAGGATCCGCGGGTGAGACTGCCGGTGATCGTCAATCTGGACGGGTTTTATCTCTCCTTCACCCGCGAGCCGGTCGAGCGGCCGGATCCGACCGAGATCGATGCCTTTCTGCCGCCCTTCGTCACGCGTGATGTTCAGTTTCGTGCCAGCCAGCCGGAAAGTCAGGCGGTGGCGGTCTTGAGCGGCGGGCCTTATTCGTATTTCCGCTACGAAACCCATCTGGCCGCCCGCAACGGGCTCCAGGTCTACGCCGAGGCCGGTGCGCAGTGGGGCGAGCGCTTCGGGCGGACTTACGAGGCGCTGGAGCAGTATCACAGCGCGGACGCCGAGATCTGCTTCGTCATGATCGGCTCATTCGCCACCAAGGCCAAAGCGGCGGTGGATGTACTGCGCGCGGCCGGTCGTCGGATCGGGCTGGTCCGCCCGC